>WRKE01000184.1 GCA_009778235.1 Pseudomonadota bacterium | reverse complement strand
TGGCCCAGTTGGGCATCCCGGACATGCGCATCCCCATCGCCTATGCGCTCTCCTATCCTAAGCGGCTTTCGCTTGGCCTGTCCCGCCTCGGCTTGACGCAATGCGGAGGGCTTGATTTTGAGCAGCCCGATCACCAACGCTTTCCCGCCCTGCGGATGGCCTACGAGGCCCTGGCCGCGGGCGGGGTCAAGCCGGCGGTGCTCAACGCCGCCAACGAGGTCGCGGTGGACGCCTTCCTCGCCAAAAGGATCGGGTTCACCCAAATCGCGGCCGTGGTTGCCACTGCCCTTGAGACCACCAGCCAGGGAGACGAACTGGATCTTGCGGCGATCCTGGCGGCTGACCAAGAGGCACGGATGGCGGCCGAACGGGCGATCGGCGCACTCTGAGAGTTGCCGTCCGTCCTCCATTCCTGTACTCTTCATCCGATTGGTTATGTGCACGGTATGAATTCTGTCCTCTCCTTCATCATTGTCTTAGGCGTCCTGATTTTTGTGCATGAGCTGGGCCATTTCCTGTTGGCTAAGGCTTTCGGGGTAAGAGTGCTGAAATTCTCCCTCGGCTTTGGCAACAAGCTGGTTGGCTGGCAACGGGGCGAGACCGAATACCTGATCAGCGTCTTTCCTCTGGGCGGCTATGTCAAGATGTACGGCGAGCACCAGGGTGACGAAGAGGTGCGGCCAGAAGAACGCCATCGCTCCTTTTCCCATAAGAAGGTATGGCAGCGGTTCGGTATCGTTTTTGGCGGACCGTTTTTTAACCTGCTGTTCGCGGTGCTGCTTTTCTTTTGCATGTTTTTCTTTGCCGGCCTTCCCGAACCGGTTGATTCCACCCGGATTGGCGAGGTCACCGCAGGATCGGCGGCCGAGCAGGTCGGCTTGAAGGCCGGGGATCTCATTCGAGCCATCAACTCCGCTCCCACCACCTCCTGGCTGCAGGTGTCCGAACGGATCAAGGAGAGCGGCGGCAACGAGGTTACCCTGGTGGTGGAGCGCCAGGGCCAAGAGCTGACCTTCATTGCCAAACCCATCCTGCAAAAAGAAAAGAATCTGTTCGGCGAAGAGGTGGGCCAGCGCTACATGTTAGGCATTGTCCGCAGCGACGAGATCCGCTACCGGGCGGCCTCCCTCGGCGAGTCGTGCCAAGCGGCCGTGATGCAGACCTGGAACCTTGGTTATCTGACGGTAATGGGGATCGTCAAGATGATCCAGCGGGTCATTCCGGCCAGCGAGCTGGGCGGACCGATCCGGATTGCCGAGCTGGCAGGGCAACAGATGGAGGCGGGCTGGATGAACCTGCTCTATTTCATGGGCCTCTTGAGCGTCAATCTCGGCATTCTCAACCTGCTGCCCGTGCCGGTACTTGACGGCGGCCATTTGGTTTTCCTCTCTTTGGAGGCAGTCCGGCGCAGGCCCTTGAGCGATAAGAGCATGGAAATCAGCCAGAAGATCGGCATCGCCATTTTGGGCACCTTGATGGTTTTTGTATTTTATAACGATATATTAAGGTTGGTCAAACGATGGCTGATCTCCTGATCCTGGCCATCGAGACGGCGACCGGCTGCGGGAGCGTGGCCCTGACCCGAGGGGCCGGCCCGGCGGGCAAGGTGCTGGCTGAATACACCCTGCAACCGGAAATCACCCATTCCAGGCGCTTGCTGGGATCGGTTGGTGCGGTCATGACTGCCGCCGGGGTCGGCTGGGACCAATTGGCAGGGGTGGCGGTCAGTCAGGGACCAGGTTCGTTCACCGGCCTGAGGATCGGCATGGCGGCCGCGCAGGGACTGGCCATGGCTCTGGCAAAACCACTGTTGCCCGTACCGACCTTGGATGGATTGGCGGCCCAGGTCGTTGGCCATGACCTGCCTATCTGCTGTCTGCTCGATGCCAGAAAACAGCAAATCTATGCCGGCTTTTATCAATACCAACAGGCAAGGTGGCGTCGAGCCGCCCCCTTTCTGGTCATCAACCCCATCGAGCTGGCCCGGCGGATTCAGGAACCGACCCTGTTGGTTGGCCCCGGTCTGCAGGCCTGCCGGGACGAGATGGCGGCCCAGCCCTTGGCCAGGTTGGTCGATTCCGGCTTACTTCATCCCCGGGCGGCGAGCATTGGTTTGTGCGCGGCCCAGTTGCTGGCCGAGGGGGCCGTTTCCCTGGAAGACAGGGCGATTCCCTTGTATGTTAGGGCTTCCGAGGCGGAATTGAATTTGCAGACCATGAAGAAGACGAGTTTCGAGGCGGTATGATCGAACGCAGAACAACCCGCCAAATCCAGATCGGCCCGGTGGCCATCGGCGGCGGCGCGCCCATTGCCGTCCAGTCGATGACCAATACCCTGACCGACAATGTCGAGGCCACGGTCCGGCAAATCTGTGAGCTTGAGCGGGCCGGATGCGAGATCATCCGGGTGGCGGTGCCGGACATGGACGCGGCCCGTGCCCTCACCGCGATCCGGGAGCAGATCGCCATTCCCCTGATCGCTGATATCCATTTCGACGCCCGGATGGCGGTGGCGGCCATGGAGCACGGCGCCCAGGGCATCCGCATCAATCCGGGCAATCTCGGCGGGCTGGAAAAGCTGGCTCGGGTGGTGGACGCGGCCAAGCTGCACCGGGTACCGATCCGGGTGGGGGTCAATTCCGGTTCCATTGAGAAAGGGCTCCTGGCCCGTTACGGTTACCCGACCCCGGAGAAGCCGGATGCCCTGATCGAAAGCGCGCTCGCCAATGTCCGCCTTTTGGAGGAGCAGGGCTTTGACGAGATTAAGATCTCGATCAAATCCTCGGATGTCCTGACCACTATCGCCGGCTACCGGCAGTTGGCGGACAGGACCGACTATCCCCTGCACCTCGGGGTGACCGAGGCGGGCGGCTTGATCGCCGGCACGGTCAAGTCGAGCGTGGCCTTGGGGATGCTGCTGGCCGAGGGCATCGGCGATACCTTCCGGATTTCGCTGACCCGTGATCCGGTGGAGGAGGTTCGGGTCGGGTTTGAGCTGTTGCGCTCCTTAAGGATCCGCGCGCGGGGGCCGGAGATGATTTCCTGCCCCACCTGCGGCCGTACCCGGATCGATCTGTTCACCCTGGCCGAGCAGGTGGAACGGCACCTGCAAACCATGCACTCACCGCTCAAGGTGGCGGTGATGGGCTGTGTGGTCAACGGGCCGGGCGAGGCCAAAGAGGCTGACATCGGCATCGCCGGCGGCCATGGGGTGGGCATTATTTTCAAGAAGGGACAGTTGTACAGGAAGGTTGCGGAAGCGGATCTGCTGCCGGTCTTTCTGGCGGAACTGGATAAAATGGAAGCTGAGCGGCAAGCGGGCCTTTTAAGCAAGTAGCCTCCTGCCCCGGTTGTACTAATACGGTCATGTATCACCGAGCAACACCCCTTGGTTCGTCTTTCGACCGCGGGGAGAAACCTCCATGGCTTGAGCGAGTACGGAAGTGTTTTCAAGATTGCTCGTCGCTCCGCTCCGAGGGAGACAATTTCTCTTCGCGGTACTCATCGAAATGGCAAAAAAAGACGTGGTCAATGTTCGGTGAGCAACGCACTCATTCGTATCAGTCAGAGGACAGAGATCAGATATGCGTTATTCACAGTTGTTACTACCCACCACCAAGGAAACGCCTTCCGAGGCCGAGGTCGTCAGCCACCAGTTGTTGGTGCGGGGCGGCTTCATTCGCCAGTTGACCTCGGGGATGTACACCTACCTTCCCTTGGGATTTCTCGCCCTCCAGAAGGTGATCGGGATTGTCCGCGGGGAGATGAACCGGGCCGGCGCCCAGGAAATCCTCATGCCCATGGTCCAGCCCGGCGACCTGTGGGAGGAGTCGGGCCGGTGGAAAAAATATGGTCCGGAGCTGCTTCGGTTCCAGGATCGCAATGATCGCGACTATTGTTTAGGCCCTACCCATGAGGAGGTGGTCACCGACATCGCCCGCCGGGAGCTGCAGTCCTACCGGCAACTGCCGATCAATCTCTACCAGATCCAGACCAAGTTCCGCGACGAGATCCGGCCGCGTTTCGGCCTGATGCGGGGCCGCGAATTCGTGATGAAGGATGCCTATTCCTTTGATGTCGACGATGCCGGCGCCAGCCGCAGCTATGAAATCATGCGTCAGGCCTATACCCGCATCTTTGAGCGGTGCGGCCTGGAGTTCAGAGCGGTGGAGGCCGACAGCGGCACCATCGGCGGCTCCTATTCCCACGAGTTCATGGTCCTGGCCGAGACCGGCGAGGATACCCTGGTCATCTGCGACGCCTGCCCCTATGCCGCCAATGTCGAAAAGGCCGCCATCGCCCCAATTAAGGAGGCGGTTGGCGAAGGCGGGCGGGAGGCCATGGTCAAGGTGGCCACTCCGGGAGTGAAACAGGTGGAAAAGGTGGCGGAATTCTTTAATCTCAGCCCGGGCAAGATGATCAAGACCATGATCTACTTGGCGGACGGTCAACCGGTGGTCGCCCTGGTGCGCGGTGACCGTGAGGTCCAGCCGGTCAAGCTGAAGAACCTGCTCTCCGCCAACGAGGTCAAATCGCTTACCGAAGAGCAGGTCTGGCAGCAGACCCGCCTGCCTGTCGGCTACATGGGGCCGCTGGGCGTCAACCTTAAGGTGGTGGCTGACCAGGAGGTGATGCGGATGGTCGATGCGGTGGCAGGGGCCAATGAAAAGGGCTTTCACTACACCGGCGTCAATCCGGGCCGCGATTTTCAGCCCGAGGTGATCGGCGATCTGCGGCAGATCGCGGTCGACGATCACTGCCCGGTTTGCGGCGGCAGCCTGCGGCTGAAAGAGGGGATCGAGGTCGGCCACATCTTCAAGCTCGGCACCAACTATTCTACGGCCATGGGAGCCTGTTTTCAGGACAGCGACGGCCAGGAAAAACCCTTTATCATGGGCTGTTACGGCATCGGCGTCAGCCGGGTGGTGGCGGCGGCCATCGAACAGAATCACGATGCCAAGGGAATTATCTTCCCGGTGCCCCTGGCCCCCTTTCAGGTTATCGTCCTCAACCTTGGTCCCAAGGACGAGGCCTTCTGTCAGGTGGCCGAATCATTGTACAATGGGTTGAAGGCTAAAGGACTGGATGTCCTCTACGATGACCGGGACGAGCGGCCCGGCTCCAAATTCAACGATGCCGACCTCTTGGGGATCCCCTACCGGCTGACTGTGGGCAAGACCTACGAAAAAGAGGGTAAGGTGGAGTTGCGCTCGCGCCGCACAGGCGCGACTGAACTGCTGGCATTGGACCAAGCGGTTGACCACATAGCCGACTTGGTCCAACAGGCGCTCGCTTGAGCACAAACGAGATATAATAACATTCAACGGGGAAGGAGAAGCCGCAGCGGATGCTGATGGCCGGTCAAACCGGCGGACCATCGGGGCGGCGGCGCTCATTTACGCAATGTCGGACATCAAGCCACTTCTCTCGCTTGCCTCTGCCTATCTCACCGGGGTCGACTTGGCGCCGCTGACCAAGGCCTACGAGTTTATCTGTGAACGACACGCCGGCCAGCACGATGCGACCGGCGAGCTGTATATCGATCATCTCCTGGCCGTGGCTTCAACCCTGGCCTCGATGAAGCTCGACCTGGACACCGTGGTCGCCGGACTGCTCCATGGCGTGATCAAGGAGCAGTCCGGCACCTTGGAGGAGCTGAAGCAGAAATTCGGTGAAACCGTCGCCAACATCGTCAATGGCACCACCCGGATCACCAATGTCCGCTATAACTCCCAACTGGCCCACGAAGCGGAGAACATCCGCAAATTGTTGTTGGCCATGGGGGCCGATATCCGGGTGCTCCTGGTCAAGCTGGCCGACCGTCTGCACGACATGGTCAACCTCGACGCGGTTGGTGAGGAGGACCGGCGGATCAAGGCCAGGGAAACCATGGACCTGTACGCCCCGCTGGCCAGCCGGATCGGGATCGAGTGGATCAAGCGCGAACTGGAGGATCTCTCCTTCAAGTATCTCCAGCCGGCGGAATATGCCGCATTGAACACCCAATTGGAGAGCACCACCGACCAGCGCCAGACCTATGTCGACGAGGTGATCGGCATCCTCATTGCCAAGCTCAAGGCCAACAAGATCGAACCGGTGCGGATCATCGGCCGGCCCAAGCACATGTATTCGATCTACAAGAAGCTGATGACCCAGAATATCCC
>WRKE01000183.1 GCA_009778235.1 Pseudomonadota bacterium | reverse complement strand
GTCACGGTCACCGCATTGGTGTTGGCCGGCACCACCGCGGTCATGAAATAATTGTCGACAAATCCTGTCCAACTGACCTTGCCCTGGAGCACCACCGGCCCCTCGGTGAGACTTTTCATCTTGGTTTCCACCAGCTTACCGTTGACATAAGCAGCGGGGCCGTGAAACAGGAACTCGCTGCCGCCACCGGCATGGGCAAAGGGCTCGTTGGTCAGCGTCAAGGCGGGCAAGACCTGCAAGGGCTTGTCGGTGGTGTTCTGAACCGTATACTCGGCGTTGATCAGATAGCTGTCGCCCTTGAAGGTCAAGGTACGGACCACCGTGAACCCTTCGGCCAGATTGGCGGTCATGGTCAGTTGGGCCGTCTCGTTTTCCTTGGTGATGGCTATGGAAGTCTTGTCCGCCTTGAACAGGGGCAGGTTGGCACCGCTGCCGTTGTCGAGGGTAAACAACACCGGCAGACTGCCGGGGCCCCGGTCGAAAAGAAGTTCCATCGCTCCGGAATCAGGCTTGATCGTATTGCGATATTCTTTCAGGACAAAGCTCTTAAATCCACCTCCCTGCTCGTTGATGACCACCGCATACAAGGGGGTATTGATTGTGATATCCCGCGCTTTCGGGTCAACGGCTACCGTTGCTTGGGTTAGGGTGACCGGCGCGGCCGGGGCCTGCGGCTGCGCCTGAGGCTGGCCCGGCTGACCGACGGCCGCTGGCGTCGCCTGTTGTTCTTGCGGGCCGGCGGGCGCTTGCTGGGGAGGAGGAGGTGGGACGAGATACTGAAAGCCGATCAGAATGAACAGCGAGAGAACAACAGCCAAAAAAGCTCTTTTGAGATCCATGGAAATACCTTTGCGATCCTCTGCGACCACGGCAGGGGTGTTGATGGGAGAAAATCGAAGCGCTGCGGCTGCTCACCGGAGCGGATCGTAGCCACCCCGGTTAAAGGGATGGCAACGCGCTATGCGCCAAAGTGCCAGCAATGTTCCCCGGACGGCACCGTATTTGGCGACGGCCTCAATCGCATACTGGGAACAGGTGGGCACGAAACGACAGGCTGGGGGAAAAAGCGGGGAGATGAGGTATTGATATCCTCTGAACAGCGCGATCAGAAGTCGGCCAGGCAGTGCCCGCCACCAGTGCCACCACGAGGCCGCCCTGGATTGAATATCGTGAGATTGCCTAGTTGCCGGCATAGCCTTGTCCCTGACAGACCCCGATGAGCCGAACCACACTGGTGTGCATGTCCAGCAGGCTGTCGATGGTAAATTCGGGGCGGACCGCAAGCACAATATCAGCGGACGGCGGGAACTGATCGCGGTGCAGGCGAAAAACCTCCCGGATCAACCGCTTGATCCGGTTGCGACGGACCGCATTGCCAGCCTTACGCTGCACACTGATGCCCAAGCGATTGTACCCAAGGGCGTTGGCCAGAAAAATCAGGCCATACCCCTCTCCCTTCAACCGCCGACCGGCTCTGTAAACGCGCTGAAATTCCCCGGTTGTTCGCAGCAGATGTTGTTTCGGAAGCGTGCGGCGATCCAAGCGATCAAGCTGCCAATTGCTTGCGGCCTTTTGCCCTTCTTCGCTTGATGACCTCCTGGCCGGTGCGGGTTTTCATACGCACCAGAAATCCATGGGTGCGGGCGCGCTTGATGGTGCTGGGCTGAAACGTCCTTTTGCTCATAATCCGATTTCCTTTCTTGCAGACAATCTGTTTAATAGAGGGCAAAGATGCCCTCTTGCTCATTCGCTTTTTTTTTGCGCCGCTCTGCTGGTTGACAGATTTTTTGTGAATGCAGCAGCGGTCTTCGGCACCACGCCCCCGGAAGCGGCCATGAATGCTTTGTGCAAAAAGATATATTCTAATCATAGAGCTTGAGTTCTGTCAAATTATTTCACCCGGACAAGGTGGTCCATGCCTCTTCACCGATACCAGGAGATCGACTGGGGCCTCCTCTGGCAACAAGCACAGGCAGAGCGATCCTGGCAGCCACGGGGCCTTGCCGACTGGGACCAGCGGGCGCCCTCCTTTGCCCGGCGCTCCGGACAGTCGGCCTATGCCGATAGCTTCCTCGCCCTGCTCAAACCGGAATCTGACTGGTCGGTGCTCGACGTCGGCAGCGGTCCCGGCACCCTGGCCCTGCCTTTGGCCCCCAGAGTGCAAGCCATCACCTGCCTCGATTTCTCACCCAAGATGCTCGCCATCCTGAGCGACCGGGCGGACCAGGCCCGGCTGACCAACATTACCGCCCGGCCCCTTTCCTGGGATGACGATTGGCACGCCGCAGGCATCCTTCCCCACGACCTGGTCATCGCCTCGCGCTCGCTCGCGGTCGCCGACCTGAGATCCGCTCTCCGCCGCCTAAACCAATTTGCCGTGCACAAGGTGGCGGTGACTGACCGGGTCGGCACAGGTCCGCACGATCCCGACGCCTTCGCTGCAGTCGGGCGTCCCTTAAATCCCGGCCCGGACTACATCTTTACCGTCAACATCCTCTACCAAATGGGTTGTCTGGCCGCCGTCGATTTCATCCGGCTCAAAGAAACCGCCCGCTACCGCAGCCTTGATCAAGCCCTGGCCCACTACCACTGGATGCTGCCGGAACTGGACAGTCTTGAAGCCAAAAGGCTGCGGGCATATATCGGTTCGATCGCCGAGTGCCATGACGACGGATCCATCTCGCTTCATCCCCGCCATGTCCCCACCTGGGCCTTTATCACCTGGCGCCCCGACCAATCCCGGAGCTGACCCACCCGGCAAAGGTAGCCGCCGGGATGCTTGCAATTGGAGAATAATGCCGTATAATAGCCCCCTTCCCAAGGCCAGCGGCAGGGCCTTACCCGCCGCGATTCGTCAATTTCTTGCCAATACCCTTTTCGCCGCCACGGATCACTCCCATGACTGACTTTGATATCGCCGTGATCGGCGCGGGCCACGCCGGTTGCGAGGCGGCACTGGCCGCAGCCCGCCTTGGCTGTCGCACCTTGGTGTGCGTCATCAATGCCGACACCATCGGGGCCATGTCCTGCAATCCCGCCATCGGCGGTCTGGCCAAGGGGCATCTGGTCAAGGAGATAGATGCCCTGGGCGGTGAAATGGCCAAGAACATCGACGCCACCGCCATCCAGTTCCGAAGGCTCAACACCAGCAAGGGGCCGGCGGTTCGCTCTTCCAGAGCCCAAGCCGATCGGCTGCTCTACCGGCTGCGGATGAAGCAGGTGCTGGAAAATCAACCCAACCTGGCCATCCGCCAGGTGATGGTCGACGAAATCCTGGTCGAAAACAACCAGGTGGTCGGATTGCGGACCTCGCTGGACGAACGGATCAAGGTCAAGGCGGTGGTGGTCGCCACCGGCACCTTCTTAAACGGCCTGATCCATATCGGCTTAAAACAGTTTCCGGCCGGCCGGCTGGGGGATGCGCCCTCGACCAAACTGGCCCAATGGTTTGCCGCGGCCGGCTTTTCCATGGGCCGGATGAAGACTGGCACCACCCCCCGGCTCGACGGCAACACCATCGATTACTCCCGGCTGGAGGCCCAATACTCCGACGAGGTCCCATCGCTTTTTTCCTTTTCCTCCAGCGGCACGCCACCGCTTCCCCAGCGCCCCTGCCACATCACCTACACCAACGAACGCACCCACGAAATTGTCCGCGGCTCCATCGATCAGTCGCCCATGTACGCTGGCATCATCGAAGGGGTGGGGGCGCGCTATTGTCCGTCGCTCGAGGACAAGGTGATGCGGTTTCCAGAAAAGCCGCGCCACCAGGTCTTTCTTGAGCCCGAAGGCCTGGACACCATCGAGGTCTACCCCAACGGCATCCCCACCAGTCTGCCGCTGGCCACCCAGATCGCCCTGGTCCATTCCATTCCCGGCTTGGAGCAGGCCCGGATCATCCGGCCCGGATACGCCATCGAGTATGACCATGTTGACCCGCGGGAACTGAAGCCCTCATTGGAAACAAAGCTCATTGAAGGCCTTTTTCTGGCCGGGCAGATCAACGGCACCTCGGGCTACGAAGAGGCCGCCGGCCAGGGGCTGATGGCCGCGATCAACGCGGTTTGCCAGTTGCGGGGCCAGGCGCCGGTGGTCCTCGACCGCTCACAGGCCTATCTCGGAGTGCTGATCGACGATCTCGTCACCCTGGGCACCAGGGAGCCCTATCGCCTTTTTACCTCAAGGGCGGAATACCGCCTGCTGTTGCGGGAAGACAATGCCGACCTGCGGCTTTGTGAGATCGGCCACCAAATCGGGCTGGTCAGCGAATCCGCCTGGGAAGTGTTTCAAGGCAAGCGGGCCTGCATCGAGGAGACGGTGTGCCTGCTGCATGCCACCCGGATCAAGCCGCAAAGTGCGGTGAACGAGTTCCTGGCCCGGCACGGCTCCCAGGCCATCACTCAGGCCATGACCCTGGCGGACATCCTGCGCCGGCCGGAGATCCGGCTGCATCAGTTGCCGGAGTTAGTCGATACGGTGGCGCCGGAATTGCCGCTGCCCGCCCAGGCCGCCGCCTGGTATGACGAGATCGAATTGCAAGTGAAATATGAGGGGTATATCCGCCGGCAGGAAGAGCAAATCGCGCGTTTCAAAAAACTCGAACGCATCGCATTGCCACCGGATTTGGTCTACAAGGGATTGCCCGGCCTTTCCAACGAGGTCGTGGAAAAACTGACCAAGGTGCAGCCCCGTTCTTTAGGGCAGGCCTCCCGGATCTCCGGTGTCACTCCGGCGGCCATCTCCGTTCTCCAGGTCCATCTCAAACGCCTGGGCATTCTTTAACCGTAAGCCAAACACCAAAGGACATGCTCACTTACCCCTCCATCGATCCGGTGCTGCTGGCCGTGGGTCCGTTCCAGATCCGCTGGTACGGCCTGATGTATGTCATCGGCTTTGCCGCCGCCTACCTGCTGGTCCGATACCAGACCAAACGTTTTGATTGGCAGCAGATGCAGGACCAACTCGACGACCTGCTCCTGTTTCTGATTTTGGGGGTGGTGATCGGCGGGCGGCTCGGGTATGTCCTGTGCTATAATCCGGCCCATTATCTCGCCCACCCACTTGAGATCCCGGCTATTTGGACCGGGGGCATGTCTTTTCACGGCGGTTGCCTGGGGACGCTGCTGGCCGGTTATCTCTTCTGCCGCCGCACCGGGCTCGATTTTTGGAAAGGCGCGGATCTTTTCATTGTTGCAGTGCCCATCGGTTTATTCTTCGGCCGTTTGGGCAACTTTATCAACGGAGAACTCTTCGGCCGGATCACCACCGTTCCCTGGGCCATGATTTTCCCCGAAGGCGGCCCCTTGCCCCGCCACCCTTCGCAGCTTTACGAGGCATCGCTCGAGGGGTTGCTCCTGTTTGCCATTCTCTGGGCCGTCAAGGCCAAGCCGTGGCAGCCGGCATTGAAGGATCGCTGGCCGCACGGATCCATCCTGGCTCTTTTTCTCGGCCTGTACGGCTGTCTCCGCTTCTTGGTCGAGTTTGTCCGCGAGCCAGACCCCCAGATCGGCCTGATCGGATCGACTCTCTCCATGGGCCAGCTGCTCTGCCTGGTGATGATCGTTGTTGCCCCCATGCTGTGGTGGTGGCGACACCGAGCAACAACCAAGGGCGGGTGGCGCTGACCCCACTTGCCGCCCCGCAGATCACCTTCAGCGAGTATCCGGGCGATGCTGCTTAAGCTCGGCCAACAGATACCATTGCCTGCTTCAATCACAATGCAAAGCGACGGGTTGGCGCCGATGAGGCTCTTGATCCCATAACGGATAAGGCTGTGATCGCCGGCAATGGCGATGCGAATTGCTCCATGGGGGCGGCGGTCAGCGAAAAATTATGCTCACTGGACAATGATCTGAACCGGCAACCTCTTCGTGAATGGCCGCGTCGACGACGCGGTCGTCGCTGGCTTGATCGACGATGAAATAATCGATTCTCCAGCCAATATTCTTGGCCCGGGCGTTGAAGCGATAACTCCACCAGGTGTATCGCCCCGGCGAGGCATCAAATTTTCTGAAGGTGTCAATATAGCCGGCCTCGGTGATCACATCCATCCAGTCGCGCTCCTGCCGGGAAAAACCTGGATTATGTATGTTAGCCTTGGGATTGGCCAGATCGATCTCCTGGTGGGCCACGTTCAGGTCACCGCAGAGCACCAG
>WRKE01000182.1 GCA_009778235.1 Pseudomonadota bacterium | reverse complement strand
TCGAAACAACGCACACCAAGATCAACGATGTGTTTTTCGCCGAGTACGCACCAGCCGACCGAGGCGATGCCAATGTCGAAACCAAAAGTAAACTTGCCACTCAACAGGAAAGACTGCTTGACGCGCATAGTTTTCTCCTTTAAGATTTAATCATTGTAGTCATCCGGGGTGAGAGCCGTTACTACAATAAGGCGGTCGCAAGACCGTCGTACCCGCCCGTCAGAATGCAAATTCTGGCGGGTTTTTTATTTTTAGGGTTAGGCTATCAGGAGGCGCGGAACAATCCGGCGTGTTGTTACGGATATTCTATTATTCCGGCGATTAAATGATTAAACATTTTTCAGTCTGTTCCGACCTAACTATATGTTTTTATTTCAATTAATCAAGGGATGTCTGGCGGTTGTTTAGTTCATTGTCCACCGGAATAATGTGTCGATACCAGCGGAGGGATCGCCGCGGTGATAAACATGCAACCTTGCTCCCGGTGATCAGGCGATCCCGGGAGCGGCATGTGGGTTGGATTGATGGCTATTTCTTATGGCAGACAGCGCATTTGACGAGATCGGGATTGTTTTTGCGGTGGCAGCCCTGACAGAGGTTGTGGGCGGCATTTTTGAAGGAAGCCAGCTTGTCAGGCATACCGGCCTTGCTGTTGTGGCAGGATTCACATTTTTCGATTTTTTGTCCTTCCACAAAGGACAGTCGTTTTCCTTCCGCGCTCTTGCCATGGTGGCAGGTTTTGCATTCCAGTCGGGCCTGGTGGGCGGCATGGGGAAAGAAGGCCGGTTTTTCCGGTTTGGCCGAATCGATGGTCGACTGCAGCACAAGTTCCTGTGCGCCCTTATCGACACCATTGCTCTGGCCCATGACGAAACAGGGAATGCAACAGAATGCCACAAAAATTCCGCATATCAGCGCTTTTTTCACGACTCATCTCCTTTTTTCCGGATCATTATTGTCTCGGCAATGAAAACAGACTCTTAAGCTCGTTATAGGTGACCGCTAAGTGATTGTCAAGCGGGCAAGAAATTCTCTTCTCAATGCTAACTTTGGCGTTTCTACAGATATATTTCAGGCTGATCCATAGCTGTGGAGACCTGACAGGAGGAAATTCACCCCGAAATAGGTAAAAAAGACCACGATAGTACCGAGCAGCGCCAACCAGGCGATCCGCCGGCCCCGCCAGCCTCGGGTGAAACGGGAATGCAAGGTCAGGGCGTAGAGGAACCAGGTGATGATCGACCATGTTTCCTTCGGATCCCAACTCCAGTAAGTGCCCCAGGCCTCGTTGGCCCAGACCGCCCCGGTGATGATTCCGGCCGTGAGCCACATGAATCCGAAGACAATGGCTTTATAGGTCAGATCGTCGATCACCTGCAGCGGTGGCAGGGCATTGGTCAGACTCCGGCTGCCTGGCTGCGGCTTGTTTGCTTCCGATTGCTTGAGGAGATACATCAATCCCAGGGCGCCGGCCACGGCAAAGGCTGCGTAGCCGATGAAGCAGGTCACCACATGGGCGATCAGCCAATTGGATTGCAGGGCGGGAACAAGGGGGTTGATCCGCGAATCGATCCGGTCGGAGAACGAGGCGTAGGCCATGGCCACGGCCACACAGGGCATGACAAAGGTTCCCATGATCCGCGCCTTGAAGCGATATTCCAGCGCCAGATAGAAGCAGGTGGTGCACCAGGCGAAGAAGATCAGTGACTCGTACATGTTGGTCAGTGGGGCATGACCAACTCCCATCTGATACGACTCGTGCCAGCGCAAGCCGATGGCCACGGTCAGGGTGCAGGTGCCGGCCAAGGTCAGCAGGGTACCGATCAAACCGAAGCGCTCAATTTTGAAGAGAAAGAGGCCGAGATAGAAAGCGGTGGCCAGGATATAGGCGATCATACTGATGCCGAAAAGTTGCGAGCTGTCCATAGGTGTTTTTCGGGGCAGGAGTTGGCAAAGGGGAAAATTTATTCGGTCTCTCTGTCTAACTTGCTGATTAATTGAGAAAAATATTTTTCAAAGCCGACCTTGTTTTTGTTGGCGTCGCCAGCAAAAAGCAGGTGACAGCCCCTTGCTTCCGGTTGGATAAAGACAAAAATCCTCCGGTGCGAGAGGAAAAAGGCAATGTACAGGCCCACCAGCATGAGCAGACATCCTCCGTAAACCAGATCGGAGCCTGGATCTTTGGTCACCTGCAGGCCGGTGGCGTAGCGTTGCTTGATAGTCAGAAGATAGGTGCCGGAAGTCCGCTCGATGGCGGCTTCCTGGTCGGCATGCACCCAGAAGATGGATGGCTCGCCCTGGCCGTCGGAGAACCAGATTTTTAAACGGCGCGTCAACTCGCCCTGGCGTTCCCGGTTGATGATGCCGTAGCTGACGCCACCCCCGGGCCAATCAATTTGCTGGGCCACGGGGATGCGGGCGGTGGTTTCGGCGCTGCCATCTTTCTTCTTCAAGATCGCCTGATAATTCCGGTCGGGCTGATAGCTCGATTGGTAGAAGGTGATCCCCTTGTAGGTCAGCGGCTTGTTGACTTCGATCACGGTGGTCAGCACCGGGGCGCCGGACTCGAGCACTGTGACCTTGGAACGGTAGCTCTTCGGCATGCCGTTGCTGTAGAACTCGATGCTGAAGTCGTCGCAGCGCAGGGCAAAGCCGAGATCAAGACGTCCGCCGCCTCTGTGGTCATGGGCGTAGATATGGTCGGTTTGCTCCCCTTCCGGCAGCGTCACCGACCCCTTGAAGGCAAACAGCGGATCGTGGAAGAGCTTGCTCGCCACAGTCGAGGAGCCGAGCAGGGCGCCGGCCAGAATGACCAGGATGGAACAGTGGACCATGTAGAGGCCGAATCGGCTCCATTTGCCTTTTTCCGCGCCATACATCCGACCTGAACCCACTGTTGCTTCCTGGGCGCGCCATCCGTGTTTTTCCAACAGCGTTGCCACCCGGTCGGCGACCACCGGCATCTCTCCGGCAAGATGCCGTTCGTCGCGCAGGGGAAATTTGATCAGTTGCTCGGGGGTGACGGCCAGAATGTCCCGGCGGACCAGCCGGATCACCTGGGGAATACGCTCGATGCTACAGATGATCAAGTTGATCGCGAACAGCGTCAGCAACCCGAGAAACCACCAGGAATTGTACATGTCGGCAATGTCTAAGAGCTGAAAGAACCGGGCGGTCTTGAAGCCGTATTGTTCGACATAGAAGGCAATGGGTTTGTTCTGGGGAATGATGGTGCCGATGATCGAGGTGCTGGCCAGGAGGAAAAGCAGAAACAAGGCAAGCTGGACCGAGGCGAACAGAGCGAAGAGAGGGTTCTTTTTTAAGGTGGTCATGGGATAAAACGAAAGATGCCGGGTAAAAGTGCGGTAATGCCCGGAAAAATGATCGGTTCAGGAGGTCTGGCCTTGTCTTATCACGAACAGAGCACACCTGGCAACCGGCAATCGCTACCTATGACGAAAAAGGAACACTTTGTGGGAGTGATCCCATTACCCAAAGCCTGGCGCGAAAGGTGTTGCGGCTGGTTTCGAGAGGTGTTTGCAAGATTTAAGGTCATCGGCCCCGGCCCTGGGCTTGAGTGCGCGCAGCAAACTTTCTCCCTCGGAGCAGAGCGACGGGCAACCTCAGCGTCGCCAACGTGTGCCGGCAACTGAGCAATTGTGCGGGTATCGCTCATGACCACGGTTCGGTCAAGGCCTGGTGGATCAGCTCCAGGGTATGCACGGCCTTGATGGCCAGCCCGGCCCGATCGATGATGTCCCGCAGTTGCAGGATGCAGCCGGGGCAGGCGCTGGCGATCACGGTGGCGCCGCTGGCGCGGAGACCGGCCAGTTTGCGGTCGCCGATCGCCCGGCTTAAATCGGGATGGGCAGCGGTGAAAGTCCCGCCTAGTCCGCAGCAGAGGCTGGCATCCTCCATCTCGACCAGGTCCGCCTGTGGCAGGGCGCTGAGCAAGGCGCGTGGTTCGCGGGTGATGCCGGCTTGGCGCAGGTGGCAGGGGTCGTGATAGGTGATGCGCAAGCGGTGCGACCATCTCGGCAGGGCCGCCAACTGTTCACCCAGTCCTTGCCGGTGCAGGAAGACATGGATGTCGATTGGTTCGGCCGCCAGCGTTTGGCCCGTTTGGGCTCCAGAAGCGGTGAGCATGCCGAGGCAGGAGGCGCAGGCGGTGAGGATGCAGTCCAGGTCGTGCCCGGCAAAGGCGCTGATGTTTGCCTCGGCCAGACTGGCGACCAGTGGACCGTTGCCCGAGGAGAGTGCGGGCATGCCGCAGCAGCCTTGGGATCGGGGCATATAGACCGAGTAGCCGAGGCGGTGCGGCAGGCGGGCTAAGATTTCACCGACCTGGGGGTAGAGATGGGTCAAGGCGCAGCCGGCGAAGACACCGACCACCGGTTGAGCCGGATCGCCCTGCAAAAATTCCGGCACCCGGGTCAAGAGGTTGCGTTCGGGCAGGGGGGGCAGGCTGCGATTTTTCAGGGCCGCCGGGGCAAAGCGCAGGCGCAGGCCGCTGGTGGCGGGAATTTTTTTGAACAGCAGAGGGGCAAGCAGTTCCGCGCCCTTGGCGAGCGTGCTGCGAAGCGGTCTGGAGCCGACGAGCGTTGCCACCCCTTTGGCCAGCGGGGAAAGACCATGGGCATTGACGATCTTTTGCCGCAGGGCAGCGACGATGGCGGCGGTGGGCACCTGGTTGGGGCATTTGGCCACACAGGAGCCACAGAGCAGGCACAGATCGATCTCCCGGCGCAGTTGCTCATCCAGCTCCACCTCGCCGGCCAGCACCGCGGCCGCCAGGACGATTTTGCCCCTGGCCACCGAACCTTCCCGTCCGGTCTCCAGATAGACCGGGCAATGGGCCTGGCACGTGCCGCAGCGCACGCATTGGGCGATTTGGTCTGCAAATGCTTCCAGCGGTTTTCCTTCAGCCATGGTCGGGGGCGGATGTCGGCTGGGATGATGCCGAAGGGCTGTCCGCAACCTCCTCCGGGAATATCTTGCCGGGATTCATGATATTGTTGGGGTCCAGGGCTTGCTTGACCGCCCGCATCGCGGCCAGGGTCGGCTCATCCAGTTCCATGGCGATATAGGGTGCCTTGGCCGTGCCGATTCCGTGTTCACCGCTCACCGAACCGCCGAGCTTAACGGTGGTGCGAAAAATTTCGTCCAGAGCCCTTCGCACCGTGTCTGCCATGCCCTCTTGCTTGAGATCGACCATGACGTTGACATGAATGTTGCCGTCGCCGGCATGGCCGAAGTTGACAATCGGCACCCCGTACCGGGCTGAAATATCCTCCAGGGCCCGGATCATCGCTGGCACCCGCGAGCGGGGCACAACGATGTCCTCGTTGAACTTGTGGGGATTGACGGCACGCAGGCTCGGGCTGACGCTCCGCCGCACCTTCCAGATGGCCTCCGAATCCTCGGCGGTCTCGGCTGTTCTGGTCTCCAGCACGCCGAGCGGGCGGATGATGTCCAGGATTTTCCTGGCCTGATCGGCCAACAGGGCGCGGTCGCCGTCCACCTCGATGATCAGCACCGCCCGGCATTCCAGCGGCAGATCGAGGCTGGTGGCGCGGCGCACGCAGTCGATGGCTGATCCGTCCATGAATTCGAGGGCAGTGGGGATGATCTTGCCGCGGATGATGGCCGAAACCGCCTGGGCAGCGCCGTCGATGGTGGCAAAGGCCACCAGCATGGTCGTGCGGGCTGCGGGCTTGGGCAAAAGCCTGAGGATGATTTGGGTGACAATCCCCAGGGTGCCCTCGGAGCCGACAAACAGGCGGGTCAGGTCGTAGCCCACCACATTTTTCATGGTGCGGCCGCCGGTGCGGATGACGCTGCCGGTGGGCGTGACCACGGTCAAACCGAGGACATAATCTCTGGTGACTCCGTACTTGACGCAGCGCGGGCCGCCGGCGCATTCGGCGACATTGCCGCCCAAGGTGGAAAAATCCTTGGAGGCGGGATCGGGTGGGTAAAAAAGCCCCTGCCTCTCCACCTCCTTTTGCAGGCGACTGGTGACCACCCCCGGCTCGACGATGGCGATCAGGTTGTCGGCATCGATTTCCAGAATCCGGTTCATCCGGGTGAGCACCAAGACGATGCCGCCGCGAACCGGGAGGCTGCCGCCGGTAAAGCCGCTGCCCGC
>WRKE01000181.1 GCA_009778235.1 Pseudomonadota bacterium | reverse complement strand
CGGTTGGCAAGGACGAGGTGCATCAGTGGCTGGTGCGGGTCAATTCGCCCGCCCCGGTGGCGGCCGGCGCCATCCATACCGACCTGCAGAAGGGCTTCATCCGCGCCGAGGTGATGAAATATGACGAGCTGATCACCATGGGCAGTGAGGCAGAGCTGAAAAAGGCCGGCAAGCTCTACGTCCAGGGCAAGGACTACATCGTCATGGACGGCGACATTCTCAATATCCGGTTCAATATTTAAACCGCGGGCATACCTGCTGTTGGCCCGATTGGTCATCCCGCGGCCAGGTTCCACACCCGGGCGCCGGAAAATCGATTACCCCTTGGGCTGCCACGCAGCGCGGCCCGGTCTCGGCGCAGGCGCGCCACCGAATCTTCCAGAAAATATCCGTCGGCCACGGCGGCGGTGCCGCTGAGCAGCATTTCCGCGGCTGCCAGGTTGGCGCACCAATGGACCATCTCAGGGTTGCCCCGGCGGGTCTCAGCCGTGAACCGGCGGGATGGCACAGGTGGTGACGAGGAGATCGATGTTCATAACTGCTTGCACCCCGGGTGCGGATGGTTTATCACAGAAAATCGGCCAAGACGGCGTTCAGCCGAAACTATACTTTAAACCGCGGCAGCGGCAAAGCGCAGGCCGCGAGATGCAACCATGCCGACCCATGTGAAAAAGGTGTTTGCCGCCCAACTGACCGGGGGGCAGCAATTTAAGGATGTCTTTCTGGTGACGAAAAAATCCCTGGCCGAAACCAAGGCAGGGAAGCCCTATCTGGCCTTGGCGCTGATGGACCGCACCGGCGAGGTCGAGGCCAGGGTGTGGGACAATGCCCTTCAGTTCGAATCCCAGGCCGAGGAGGGCACCTTTGTGCTGGTGCAGGCCGTGGCCAAGCCGTTCCGCGACCAGATGCAGCTGGGCGTGATCACCTTGCAGCAGGTGGCCTTCGCAGAGATCGACATGGCCGATTTCATGCCGGCCAGCCCCCGGCCGCTGGCGGAGATGGCCGCGGAACTGGAGGCGACCATCGCCTCCATCAACGATCAGCCGCTGCGGGATCTGCTTCGGCTTCTCTTCAAGGATGACACCTTGGCGCGTTTTCAAAGGGCACCGGCGGCCAAACGGCTGCACCATGCCTATATCGGCGGTCTGATCGAGCACACCCTGTCGATTGTCAGGATGGCAGCGGCGGCAGCGGCCCATTACCCCTTGATCGAGCGGGACATGCTCATTGCCGGGGCCTTGGTGCACGACCTGGCCAAGATCGAGGAGTTTGATTTCAGCAATCCGGCCTTCAGCTATACCGACCGGGGCCGGCTGGTCGGCCATCTGGCGCTGGGCGTGGACCTGGTCCGCCAGGCGGCGGCGCAGGTATCGGCCATCGATGCCGGGCAGGTCGACCGCCTGATCCATATCATCCTCAGCCATCACGGCCAATATGATTTCGGTTCGCCGGTCCTGCCGATGACGCCCGAGGCCATCCTGCTGCATCACCTCGACGACATCGACGCCAAAATGAACTACCTGGCCGGGCTCCAGGCCAAGATGAACGATGACGGCTGGCAGTGGACCGAGTACCAGCGTCATTTGGAGCGTTTTTTGTACCTCCGGGGATCTGGTGCGGCTCCGGCGGATCCAGATTCCATTGGCCCGGAACCGCCACCCGAGGCTGGGGAAGCCCCGCATCCGCTGGAGGCGCCGGGCCGTTCTCGGAAAGCGGTCGATCAACGCCAGCAGAGCCTGTTTTAGCATGAGCTTTTCCCCGATCCTCGGCCAGCCCAAAGCCTTGACCCTGCTCAGCCGGGCCTTGGCCAGCGGCCGCCTGGCCCATGCCTATCTTTTTGCAGGGCCGGACGGGGTGGGCAAAACCACCGTGGCCTTGGATATGGCGGCCATGCTCCTCTGCCGTGGTCCGGAAAAGGGGCGTCCGTGCGGCCACTGTCCCGGTTGCCTGAAGTATCGGTCCGGCAATCATCCCGATTTCATGCGCATCCGGCCGGACGGGGCCGCCATCAAGATCGACCAGGTCCGGGAATTGAAAAAAGCTCTCAATTTCTCACCGTTTGAAAGTGGGACGCGGGTCGTGCTGCTGGAAGAGGTTCAGACCATGCGCCGGGAGGCAGGCAACAGCCTGCTCAAGGTGCTGGAGGAGCCGCCACCCGACAACCTGCTCATCCTCACCGGCACCGATACTGGCACGATTTTGGCGACCATTGTCTCCCGCTGCCAGGTGATTCCCTTTGCCCCCTTGCCTCTCGATCTGGCGGCTGCGATCATCCGGCAACTGCGCCCGGAATTGGATGAGGCCGGCAGCGAAGACCTGGCGGCCCTGGCCGACGGTTGCCCCGGCCAGGCCCTGGCCCTTGAGGTCGACGGCATCTTAAGCCTGTATCACCGAATCGTGGCGGCGTTTGACATCCTGCAAGATCAGGCGGCCATCCGGACGGAACGGGTCCTGGCCTTGGCAATCGATCTGGCCGAGGCCAAGGAGGGATTGGAGCCTCTTTTGCTGTTGCTGAGGATTTTCTTCAAGAAGGTGATGGCGGCCCAGGTAGGCTCCGTATCCGGCCACGCTCTGCCGCCCGCGGTTGCGCAGGCGAGAGAACGCTGGAATTTGACCCAGCTTTCTGCTAAAATAAAAACCATTGATTTTGTGGAACAGGCACTTGCCAGAAATTGTAATCGCAGCCTGATCTGCGAAGTGCTTCTCCTGGATCTGTTTGACTGTAGCCCCCCTTTGCCCTGAACAATCATGATCGACAGCTCAAGCGAACCGCAACCCGTTCAGTCTTCCTTGGAAACATTGGCAGGGGAAGACCGGGGCGAGGAAGCTCCACTTTACTATTATAAGTTTCGTTTTCGTGAGCAAGGGCGGGAGGTTACCGGCCATGCCCAGTTGATCGATCTGGTCCATGGTGACCAGGTGATGGTCCGGGCTGAACACGGGGTCGAACCGGCCACGGTGACCGGTCGTTTCCTGGCCGTTGCCGATGTCGATGCCGACCAACCCTTCGGTTGCCGGATTCACCGTCGGGCCAGCGCCGAGGAACAGGAGAAATACAGACTGCTGCCGCAGTTGGAGGCTGATGCCTTTAAACTCTGCCAACACCAGATAGAACGCCTTGGTCTGCCCATGCACATGGTGCGGGTGGAGCGGTTTTTCAACGGTTCCAAAATTATTTTTTATTTCACCGCCGAAAGCCGGGTCGATTTTCGGGAACTGGTCAAGGTGCTGGTCCAGGAATTTCGCACCCGGGTGGAAATGCGCCAGATCGGCGTTCGCCACGAAACCCAGATGATCGGCGGACTCGGCCCCTGCGGCCGTGAACTGTGCTGCACCTCCTTTCTCAACAAGTTCGACTCGGTCTCGATCAAGATGGCCAAGACCCAGGACTTGCCCCTCAACCCGGCCAAAATCTCGGGTTTGTGCAATCGTCTGCTCTGTTGCCTGACCTACGAGTACGAGACCTATAAAATGATGAAGAAGGGAATGCCCAGGGCAGGGCGGCAGATCCAGTTCGAGGGGCGGGTCTACCAGGTCAATCGCTTGATCCCGCTGCTCGGTAAGGTGGCCGCGATTTCTCCCGAAGGCGAGGAGCGGCTGTTTTCAGAGGAAGAGTGGCGGGCAGCCGACCCGATTCCGAAAAGCACCGGCCGCAAGGGACCAGTGAAGAAAAGCCGGCGCCCGGCCAGCGACATCATAGGCGGACAGGAAGAGCCGTCCGAGGACGACGACTGATCCTGGCCTCCCAGGCAATGACCCGGCGTCCACCGTCGGATATCCCGGCAACCTTTTGTTTACCCATAACGGATCAGCATGCCAACCTACGTCACCACCCCGATCTACTACGTCAATGCCATGCCCCACCTGGGGCATGCCTACACCACCATCGTGGCCGATGCCTACAGCCGGTTCCGACGGTTCTGCGGTGACGATGTCCGCTTCCAGACCGGCACCGACGAGCATGGCGAGAAGATTGCCGAGGCCGCCGCCAAGGCCGGGGAGACGCCGCGGGCCTATGTCGACCGGATCGCCGCCACCTTCAGGGAAACTTGGCCCTATCTCTCGATTTATCCGGATTACATCATTCGCACCACCGATGCCGATCACGTCAAGACGGTGCAGGATATTCTCCAGAGGGTGTATGACCAGGACGACATTTATTTCAGTGAATATTCGGGGTTGTATTGCAAGGGCTGTGAGCGGTTCCTCACCGAGAAAGAACTGTTGGAGGGCAAGTGCCCCGACCACCTGGTCGAACCGAAGCCCATCACCGAGCAGAATTATTTTTTCCGGATGTCCAAATATCAGGAGTGGCTGATTGATCATATCAAAGCCAACCCCGACTTCATCACCCCCGAACGCTACCGCAATGAGGTGCTGTCGTTTCTGAGCGAACCGCTGGAGGATTTGTGCATCTCCCGGCCCACCTCGCGTTTGACCTGGGGCATTCCTCTGCCCTTTGACCCGAATTTCGTCACCTATGTCTGGTTCGACGCCCTGATCAACTATCTCACCGGCATCGGCTATCCCGATGACCCGAACTTTTCCTCCTATTGGGGAGCGGCCGAGCATGTGATCGCCAAGGACATCCTCAAGCCCCATGCCATTTACTGGCCGACCATGCTGCGGGCCATGGAACTCGAACCTTTCCAGCGCCTCCATGTGCACGGCTATTGGAACGTGGATGCCACCAAGATGTCCAAATCCCTGGGCAATGTGGTCCGCCCTAGGGACCTGGTTGAGACCTATGGGGTGGACACGGTCCGATATTTCGTCCTCCGGGAGATGAGTTTCGGCTTGGACGCCTCCTTTTCCGGCGATGCCATCCTTGCCCGCCACAACGCCGATCTCGCCAACGACCTCGGCAATCTCTTTTCCCGCTCCCTGGCCATGATCGAAAAATATATGGAAGGGCGGGTGCTGCTGCGGGATAAGTCGGGTGTTTTTACCCCGGACGACCGCGAGCTGATGAGCGCGGTGTCCGCCATGGTGGCCGCCTATCGCGAATACATGGAAGAGTTCGCCTTTCATAAGGCCCTGCAGGCCGTGTGGGAGGTCATCGGGCTGCTCAACCGTTACATCGTCGCCAATGCCCCCTGGGAATTGGCCAAGCATCCGCGCCAGACCGACCGGTTGCGGACCGTGCTCGCCGTTTTGGCCGGAGCGCTGTGGAAGATTACCCTGGTGCTGGGGCCGATCATGCCGGAAACCGCGGCCAAGATGGCCACGGCCCTTGGCATGGGCGACCAGTTCGCCAGCGCGGACATCGACGATGCCGTGATCTGGGGACACATGCCCGCTGGCAAGGTCGTCGGTAAGGGTGGGCAGTTGTTTCCCCGGGTGGAAAAGGAAGCGGAACACGCTGTTGCGGCCACCGCCAAGCAGCCGGCAAAGAAAGAGACCGAGCCGGACTTGGGCGAAGGATTGATCAGCTTCGATCAGTTCAAGGCCATAGATCTGCGGGTGGCGGAAATAGTGGCCGCCGAAAAGGTCGCCAAGTCGGACCGTCTGCTCAAATTGACCGTGAAGGCGCCGGAGGAACGGACCATCGTTGCCGGTATCGCCCAATATTATCGCCCGGAAACACTTATCGGCCAGAAGGTGATTGTCGTTGCCAATCTCAAACCGGCCAAATTGATGGGTATTCCCTCGCAGGGCATGGTGCTGGCCGCCAAGGAGCGCCTGGCTGACGGCACGGAACGGCTGGTGGTGGCCACAGTGGCGGGTCCGGTGGCGGTTGGCAGCCGGGTGGCTTGAGACCGGGGAACGTTTTTCTCCGGTGTGGGCGCAATACTCATACGGTCATTGATCACCGAGCAAGATTTCTCGTCGCTTCGCTCCGCAGGAGAAAAGTTCTCCTCGCAGTACTCATCGACATGGCAAGAAAAGACGTCAGTATTCGGTGAGTAACGCTCTCATTGGCAACAAAGACAAACACCAAAAAAACGACAGATCCGGCGGGGGCGCCCTATGTTCATGCTCGGGAATTTTCTCATGGCCTTGGCCAAATTGATCAACTTCGTCCTTGGTGCCTATATTTGGGTGGTGATTGCCCGGGCCGTCATCACCTGGGTCAATGCCGATCCCTACAATCCCAT
>WRKE01000180.1 GCA_009778235.1 Pseudomonadota bacterium | reverse complement strand
AGAAAAAAATTCATCTGATCAGCCAGAACGGCCATGAAATCAATCTGCCCAAGGCCAGGATCTTAAGCGTATCACACCAGCTCTATCCCAGCGAGACCAGCCGGGAGGCGACCGCGGCCCTGCTGCGCAAGCACAGCGACGACCGCCTCGCCCTGGCCGAGGACATCGACCTGGAACCGCTGTGGGAAGTCGTCTGCGGAGAAAGTGACAGCGAGTTTTCCGCCGAGTTTCTGGCCGAATTACACTTCGGCACCACCGTGGACGACGACCAACGGGCCGCCTTTTTGCGGGCGGTTTTCTCTGATCCTCTGTTCTTCAAATACAAAAACGAAAAAATCGTCGCCCACACCCCGGAACAGGTCACCCACCTGCGGCTGCAGCGGCAGCGGGAGCAGGAAAAGGCGCTGCTGCTTGACCAGGCGGCCTGGGGACTGCAGGCAATCATGCGGGGCAACGCGGTCGAGGAGTCTGACTGGCCAAATCGCCAGCAATGTCTGCAATGGCTGGCCCAATCGGTCCTGTTCGGCAGCGAGGCCCCGGAGGACGAATTCATCCGCCAGATCTTAAAAAAGGCCGGTCTGACCGCACCCCATGCCGGCCACGAGGTGCTGGTCAAGGCGGGGATCTGGGATCAGGACGAAAATCTGGCCCTGCACCGTTCAGACCAGCCGGTCGAATTCCCCGACTCCTGCCTCAGTCTCACCGAAACCCTGCGGGAAGCAACGGCCGAGGAGCTGCTCAGCGATCCCAGGCGCAAGGATCTGCGTGAGCTGCCTATCCTAACCATCGACGGCACCTCCACCCGCGATTTTGACGATGCCATCCACATCGCCCCCAAGGAAAACGGTCAGGTGGAAATCGGCATCCACATCACCGACGTCAGCCACTATGTACCGGTCAAGAGCCCGCTCTTTACCGAGGCCAAGGAGCGAGCGACCTCCATCTATTTCCCCGAAGGGCACATCTCCATGCTGCCCAAGCAGTTGTCGCTCGACTTGTGCAGCCTGATCCTGGGCAAGGTGCGCCCGACCCTCAGCTTTCTCGTCACCTTAAATCCAGACGGCAGCCTCGTCCATTCCACCATTGTGCCGGCGGTCATCGAGGTCAAACGCCAGTTGAGCTACCGCGAGGCAGACAGCCTAATGGACCGGGATCCCGAGCTGACGGCCCTCAACGTGGTCCGGCAGCAACTGCGGCAGCAGCGGGTCGATCGGGATGCCCTGCTGCTCTCCTTGCCGGATGTCAACATCGACATCCGCGACCGCGCCCACATCCAGGTCTATCTCTCGCCGGTGGACACGCCGGCCCGCAACCTGATTTCCGAATTCATGATCCTGGCCAACAGCCTTGCCGCCTCCTACCTGGCGGCGAGGGAAGCCCCTGGTTTGTTCCGTTCCCAGCCGCCGCCACGCAAACGCATCATCGCCGGCGTCCAGAACAGCCTCGCCGATATCGCCCTGCAACGGCGCTATCTCGCCCGGGGCGAACTGACCTCGCATCCCAAGCCACACAGCGGCCTCGGCCTCAACAGCTACACCACCGTCACCTCGCCGATCCGCCGTTTCCT
Source organism: Pseudomonadota bacterium (assembly GCA_009778235.1). Taxonomy (GTDB): domain Bacteria; phylum Desulfobacterota; class Desulfobulbia; order Desulfobulbales; family Desulfobulbaceae; genus Desulfobulbus. The sequence continues at coordinate 4,520 of WRKE01000180.1, read as the reverse complement.
TGATCTGGCCATGCAACACCAGTTGAGCCACATGCTCCACGGCCGTGGCATCCTCTTTTCCAGCGAGGAATGCAAGACCTTCACCGGCATCATCCAGCAGAAGCTCGCCCGGGCCAATGCCATTCGGCAACAGCGGCACCGCTACTGGATCCTGCGCTATCTCGCCTCCAAGGAGGGGCAGCGGGTCAACGGCCTGGTGGTCGGCGTTGGCCCGAAGCGGGTCAACCTGATCCTCTGCGACTGCCTGTTCGATGTCGACCTGCCGCCCAATCCGGCTTTTCCGGTCGATCCCGGCGATACCATCCGCATCAAGCTCGTCCGGGTGCGCCCCCTGGACAACATCCTGAGGATCGAATGGTAGCCCTCCCCGCGCCCGCCTTTTCGCAAGAGCCGCCGGCAGATAGGCCGACGGCGCGATTTTGCTCAATGGGCAGGGCACAGGGCCAACTCTTCCCGCCCGCCGGGACGGCACTTGTCGTGGACAAATACCTGCCGATCAGGTATATGGTCTGGTTATGTTTTCAATTAATTCCTTCCTGAGCCCAGGCACCGAGACATTTACCCCTGAGAATGAGATTCTTCGATATCCGGCTGCTCTTCCTCTTCGGCTTTCTGCTGGCATTCCAACCCGGGTTGCCGCTGGCCCTCGCAGAAGAACCCCCTGAAATAAAAGACATCATCGTCACGGCTTCCGACTCCGATCTGCTGCTCTTTGCCACGGTGAAGAACGGTTTCACTCCGGATATGCTGGCCGATGTCCGTAGCGGCGTCCCGGCGGTGTTCACCTTCCAGATGAAACTGGTCAAGACCGACGGCAAATGGTTCAACACCACTCTGGTTGAATCAGCGGTCACCCACACCCTTTCCTTTGATGCGGCCAACAACACCTATACGATCGTTCTCTCCGACCAGGGAGACAAGTCCGTGACCACCGCTGACCTGAACCAGGCCAAGCAGCTCATGGCCGAGCTCAACGGGGTGAAGGTGATCGCCCTCACCCACTTGGTGCCCGATGCACCCTATGCCATTCATTTCAAGGTGACCTTAAAAAAAGGGGCGCTGCCGTTCGGCATGCAGCGGCTGCTTCCCTTTGCCGCTCTTTGGGATTTCGAAACCGATTGGCGGACCATCGAATTCAGGTATTGACCCCCGTCCCGGCCACCGATGCTCACCGCGGAACAGAGAAAAAAGAAGCAGCGGTTGGTATGGCTGGTCATCGCTTTCTGCCTGTTGCTGATCCCGGTGCTGGGCTATGTCCAGCGCGGCCTGCTCAACGGCGATTTTCACCTGCCCATCTCCAGCACCATCCTGATCTTTGCCCTGATCAACATCAACGGCCTGCTGTTGTTGCTCATGCTCTACCTGGTGCTGCGCAACCTGGTGGAACTGGTCTTTGAGCGCAAGCAGAAGATCCTCGGCTCCCGACTGCGCACCCGGCTGGTGATCTGTTTTATTTCGCTGTCGTTGGTTCCCACGGTCATCCTCTTTCTAGTGGCCCTGCGTTTCGTCTCCACCTCCATGGACTACTGGTTCAACGCCCAGATAGAAGATTCGCTGCAATCCTCGCTCAACCTGGCGCAGGCAACCATCGACGACAGCAGTGCCCAGGCCAAATACACCGGCCAGCAACTCGCCTCAATCTTGGAAAGCGGCACCTTGAACCTGGCCGACATCAAAGCCCTGGAACGTTTCTTCTCCCAGACCCTGGCGCTCGATCTACCGGGAGCCCCGGATTCCATCCTGCTGCTCAACAGCGAACGCAAGCCGCTCATCTCCATGGCCGGACCACGCCTCCAGGCCATCGCCCCCCCTCCTCCGCCTTCAGAGGCCCTGCGCCTGACCGCCACCTTTGACCGTATCGAGGTGATCACCCAAAAAACCGTCCTGGGCGAGTTGCTCGAGGCGATCGTTCCGGTGGAGGTCAAGCTCAAGACCCCGCAGACCTGGTTTCTCGTCACTTCGGTCCTGATCCCCGCAGCCCGACTTGAATCCATGCAGTCCATTTCCGGAGGGATAACCGGCTACCAGCAATTGGTGATGCTCAAGGCTCCGATCAAATTCAGCCTGATCATCATGCTGCTGATCATTACCCTGCTGGTGCTCTTCGGGGCAATCTGGTTTGGGTTTTATATCGCCCGCGGCCTCACCGGCCCCATCAAGAAACTGGCCGAGGCCACCCGGCGGGTCGCCGACGGCGACATGGATTTCATCGTCGAAAAGGAGGCGGACGACGAGATGGGCATGCTGGTCGATTCCTTCAACTCCATGACCGCGGAGATTTTAGCCTCGAACCGGCAACTGGCCCGGACCCACGAAGCGCTCCGTGACAGCAACGAGGTGTCGGAGCAGCGCCGCCGTTACCTGGAAACCATCCTTGAAAATGTGGCCGCCGGGGTCATCGCCCTGGACGAAAACAACCGGATCACCACCATCAACCGCTTTGCCGAGGAACTGCTGGCCATCGAACCAACAGCCTTTCTGGGCCGCGATTTCCATTCCGTCCTGCCCAAACAGCATGTGCTGATCGTCGAGAGTTTCATCAAAGAGCTGCTGGCCAGCGGCAAATCGACGATTGAACGCCACCTGCGGGTGACCATCCGCCGGGGGGAAACCCTGTCGCTCCAGGTCAATGTGACCCGGATGGTGGACGACCACCAGCAGCCCATAGGCTTTGTCATCGTCTTCGACAACCTGACCAACCTGGAAAAGGCGCAGCGGCTCGCCGCCTGGCAGGAAGTGGCCCGCCGCATCGCCCACGAGATCAAGAATCCCCTGACCCCCATCCAGCTCTCGGCCCAGCGGCTGCGCAAACGCTATTTGGACAGCATCGGCGACAACCGGGACATCTTTGACCAGTGCACCGCCACCATCGTCAATCAGGTCGACGAGATCAAAAAGCTGGTAAGCGAGTTTTCCAACTTCGCCCGCATGCCGGAGCTGCACAAGGAACAAAAAGATCTGGGACAGCTCATCCATGAGGTGGTCATCCTCTATCAGGAGGCGCACAAGCATTTGACCATTGCCTGCCAAATCGACCCGACCGTACCGGAATTTCTGTTCGATGGCGTCCAGATCAAACGGGTTTTGATCAACCTGCTCGACAATGCGGTTTCCGTCCTGGGAGGCGGCGGCACCATCACCGTCACCCTCGAATTCGGCAGCGCCGCCGACCAGGTCCGGATGAAGGTGGCCGACACCGGCCCAGGCATTACCGACGAGGTCAAGCTGCGGATCTTCGAGCCCTATTTCTCCACCCGCAAATCGGGAACCGGCCTGGGCCTGGCCATTGCCCACACCATTGTCAGCGAGCATGGCGGCACGATCCGGGTTGTAGACAACAGCCCCATTGGCACGGTCTTTGCCGTTGAGCTGCCGCTGGATACTTGATATGATATTTGCTTAATTTTCGGCCGATCAACCGGCCCCCGGGTTCCGGCCCCAAGCTCTCCACCTTTTCTTGCCAGCACCCATCGCATGCCCGACACCATTCTGATCATCGACGACGAGGCGGCCATCCGCGACAGCATCGCCGGCATCCTGGCCGACGAGGGTTTTGTGTTTTTGACCGCAGCCAGTGCCGAAGAGGGGATGCTGTTGCTGGAGGAAAAGGATGTCCACCTGGTTTTGCTCGACATCTGGATGCCGGGCGTGGACGGCCTGGAGGCCCTGAAACTGATCAAGCAGCGTTTTTCTCTGCCGGTGGTCATGATCTCCGGCCACGGCACCATCGAAACCGCGGTGCAGGCCACCCGTGATGGCGCCTTTGATTTCATCGAAAAGCCGCTCTCCTACGACAAGACCATTTTGTCGATCAAAAAGGGGCTGCAACTGGCGCGGCTGGAGCGGGAAAATCAGTTGTTGCGGGAAAGCGGCCCGGCCCCGGTCAACATCACCGGCCCCAGCCCGCTGGTGGCGCAGATGCGGCAGCAGATCGAACGGGTGGCGCCCACCGACGCCTCGGTGCTGATTCGAGGCGGCCACGGCACGGGCAAGGAACTGGTGGCCCAGACCATCCATCGCCTCTCCCGCCGGGCAAACCGTCCGATGGTGGCGGTCAACTGCGCTGCCATCCCCGAAGAGTTGATCGAATCCGAGCTGTTCGGCCATGTCAAAGGGGCCTTCACCGGGGCAACGGAAAACAAGAAGGGTAAATTCGACCAGGCCGATGGATCGACCCTCTTTCTCGACGAAATCGGCGACATGAGCCTCAAAAGCCAGGCCAAGGTGCTCCGTATTCTCCAGGAGCAGAAATTCGAGCGGGTCGGCGGCTCGCGGACCATCGAGGTCGACGTGCGCGTGCTGGCGGCCACCAATAAGAACCTGGAAGAGGAAATCGACAAGGGCGCCTTCCGGGCCGATCTCTTCTACCGGCTCAACGTGGTGCCCATCATGGTGCCCGACCTGGTGGACCGCCGCGAGGACATCCCCCTGTTGGTCGCTGATTTCGTCGATCAGTTCAGCCGCAAAGGCCTCGGCAACAAGCGGTTTGCGGACGCGGCCCTGCACCTGCTCCAGCGGCA
>WRKE01000179.1 GCA_009778235.1 Pseudomonadota bacterium | reverse complement strand
ATCTGGCGCTGGTACAGGCGGTTGCGGATGGTCAACCGCCGTTTCTCAAGCACGCGGTGCACGGTGGCCAACAGGTCGCCAAACCTGACCGGCTTGGTCAGATAATCGTCGGCGCCATAGCGGAGGCAGGCCAGCGCGGTCTGCAAGTCGGTGACCGCGGTCAGCATGATCACCGCCAGGTCCGGATAATCGCGTTTCAACTCCGGCAAAAGCGTGGTGCCGTCGGCGTCGGGCAGGTTAATATCCAGCAGAACCAGGGCGGCCTTGTGCTCGGCAAGCTGGTGGCGCAGCGAGTCGGCGGAACCGGCGATGATGGTGGCCAGGCCCCGTTGCCCCAGAAAATCCTGCACCAGAGTGACCAGATCCAAGGAATCATCGACGATGACGATACATTCGTCGCCATCGAGCAGTTCGTCTTCGGCCACAGCCAAAGAAGGCGGGGAGAGTTGCGGTTCAATCATGGACAGGGTATCTTGGTTTACTCGATGATTATTCGTTTCTTTTACCACTTCTACTCACGAAAAAAAATTGTGTCAAGCGACCTGGCAATCATTCCCAGATGGTCCCGAAAGGACCGGGTATGGTATGGACAGGGAGCGCCTTTGCCAACCGGAATGGACTGCCATGATCGATCCCCCTTCCCCGACCCCATCCCAGCCAGCCCCTGAAGTCAGCGACCAGACCCTGCGGGAGGTTATTGCCGATTTCCTTGCCATGGGCCATGTGGACAACATCGTGGCCATGGTGCGCCAGGAACCGCGCTATCTTGCCTGGACCGGTCAGTTGATCGAAGATGGCCGCTATGCGGTCCGGCTCGGGGTGGCCGTGCTGTTTGAACACCTGATCATGGTCTGCCCCGAGTCACTGCCTCTGGCCGTGCCCGGCCTGATGCAACAGTTGCGGAGCCCGGTCGCCTGGGTGCGCGGGGAGGCGGCAAGCCTGCTCGGCACCATCGCCACCGACGAGGCCCTGGCCGCCGTGGCACAACTGCTCCACGACCCATCGCCCCAGGTGGTCGAAATCGTGCGCGACATCCTGGACGCCGGCGCGAATGGATAAGATCTTTGGCCCGGACGGCCTGCTGGCCAGCCACCTGTCACCCTACCAATACCGGCCCGGGCAATTGGAAATGGCCCGAGCGGTGGCCGATTTGCTTGAAACGCCCGCGGATGGCGCGGGTTCAGCCGCCTGCCTGATGATCGAGGCGGAAACCGGCCTGGGTAAAACCCTGGCCTACCTGATCCCCGCCGCGCTCAGCAGCCTCAGCGGCCAGCGAGTGGTGGTGTCCACCAACACCCGCAATCTCCAGGACCAGATCCTGGGGCGCGAAATCCCGTTCATCAAGCAATGGATTGCCCCGGATCTCAAAGCCCTCGGCGTCAAGGGGAGGCAAAATTACTTGTGTCTGTACCGCTGGCGGCAGATGCAGGCCGCGGGCCAGGCCGACACGCAGACCGGGGGCGAGGAGCGGGCCATTGACGCCTGGATCAACCAAACCGTGCACGGCGACCGCGCCGAACTCCATTGGCTGGGGTCTGGTTCACCCCTGTGGCAGAAGATCTGCTGCCAGTCCCACTTCTGTCTGGGCAGCCAATGTCCGGAGGCCACGGGCTGTTTTCTCAACCGGCTGCGCCGCGATGCCGCGGCCAGCCAACTGCTGATCGTCAATCATCACCTGCTTTTTTCCGATCTCGCGGTGCGCCGGACCGGGTACGGCGAGGTGCTGCCCCGCTACCAAACCGTGTTGTTCGACGAAGCCCACCACATCGAGAATGTGGCCACCACCTTTTTCGGCTTCACCTTTTCCCGTTTTCAGGTGCTCGATCTGTGCGGCGATGTGGAGCGGGCCGCCGCCGACCGAAAGGAATCGGAACGCGGGGAGATCCTCGCCGCTGCCGGGCGCCTCAAGGAGAGCATCGAACGGTTCGCCGCTGCCTTCCCCGAGCAAAAGGGCCGGTTTTTGCTCCAGGAATTGCTCGCCAGCCACCCGGACCTGATGGCGCTGCGGGCCGACCTGGGCGGCGCCCTGGAGGGACTTGCCCAGCGCCTTGACCTGGGCCCGGCCGAGGAGAGTCCCTGGCCTCAATACGCCAGCCGGGCCTGGGAGTTGGCCGGCCGCCTTGATACAATCACCCGCGAGCAATTCGACGACCTGGCCGAATCGGAGATCAGCCATACCTACTGGTTTGAGCGGACCGACCGCAACCTGGCCCTGTACGCCACCCCGGTGGACGTGGCCGCGGAACTGGGCGAAGCCCTGTACAGCCAGGTTTGCCACTGCGTTTTCACCTCAGCCACCCTGACCACCGGCGGCAACTTCCACTACGCCCTGGAGCGCTTAGGCCTGCCGGCCGAGACCCCCACCCTCTCCCTGGCCTCGCCCTTTGATTACCAGAATAAAACAAGGCTCTATGTTCCAGCCGCGCCCTTTCCCGAGCCGACCGCGCCGGGATACCCGCAGGCCCTGCACCACTGCATGGCTAGCCTGATCGGGCTGGCGGGCGGGCGGACCCTGGCGCTTTTCACCTCGCTGGCCGCCATGGACAAGGCCCATGCCGTGCTCCGCGAGCAATTGACCTATCCGCTGCTCATCCAGGGATCAGCGCCCCGCCGGGTGCTGCTTGAGCGATTCTGCCGGGAAATCGATTCGGTGCTCCTGGCCGTGGCCAGCTTCTGGGAAGGGGTCGATGTGCCCGGCGAGGCGCTCAGCCTGGTGATCATCGACAAATTACCGTTTGAAGTCCCGAGCGACCCTGTTATTATGGCCCGCATGAATCGTATCAAGGCCTTAGGCGGCAATCCCTTCAACGACTATCAGGTTCCGCGCGCCATCCTGACCCTGCGTCAGGGGGTGGGCAGGCTGATGCGCACCGCGGACGATCGCGGCGTCATCGCCATCCTCGATACCCGGCTGTTCGGCAAGGGATACGGGCGGCAGTTTCTCCGCAGTCTCCCGCCCAGCCCCGTCTCGCGGGACTTAGACGATGTAGCCGCTTTTTTCGGACAACAGACCACACGTAACGGATAACCAAGATGACATCGCCGTCCCCCGAGCATTCCCTCGATCTGCGCGCCGTGGCCGCCGCCGTGGCCGGCCGGGTTGAAGCCGCAATGCGCGTTGACCTGGAAGCCGCCCTGGCCGGCTGTGATCCCCTGCTGGCCGAGGTCGTCCACTACTCCCTGTTCTCCGGCGGCAAGCGAATCCGCCCCCTGCTGACCGTCCTCAGCTCGCGCTGCTGCGGCCGGGATGATAACGACCTCTACCTGTTGGCCACCGCCTTTGAATATCTCCATGTGGCCACCCTGCTGCACGACGACGTCATTGACCGGGCTGACCAGCGGCGGGGCCGGGCCACGGTGGTTATCCGTTTCGGGCTGACCGCCGCCATCCTGGCCGGGGATTGGCTGCACGCCCGCAGTATGTACCTGATCGGCCGGCTTGCCGGTCCACGGGGGCTTTCGACCTTCTGCGCGGCAACGCTTTCGATGGCCAACGGCGAATTCGTGCAGCTCCGCTTAGCCGGCGATCCCAACACCAGAGAGCAGCAGTATTTTGAGGTGATTCGTCAAAAAACCGGCAATCTCATCGCCTCCACCTGTGCGCTGGGCGCGCTTTTCGCGGGGGCGGACGAGGGGCGCGTCCAGGCCCTGTCGACCTATGGCGACCTGATCGGCGCCGCCTTTCAGGTCGTGGACGATCTCCTGGATTTCCAGGGCGATCCGGGCAACACCGGCAAAAAGGCCGGCAATGATTTCGTGGAAGGGAAGATAACCCTGCCCCTGCTGAAGACCCTTGAGCGGGCCAGCGACGCCGACCGGCGCCTGATCGAAGAGCTGCTCACCGCTGACCGGACCGCCCCGGCCTCCTACCAGCGGGTGGTCGCCCTGATCGAACGCTATGACGGCTTTGCCATTGCCGCCGCCGTGGCCAAAAATCTGGTCGACCGGGCGCTCGCCGCCCTGGCGCCCTTCACCAGTCCCGAACAAGAGGAATCCAGCGTCCAGCTCTTGCGGAACCTGGCCCTCTACATCCTCAGCCGCAATACATAACCACTCCGGCCCGTGCATCCTTTTTTCAGGCCCTGGCGCCGCCCCCCGCTTCTGCTCGTTGTCGCCCTTTTTCTGCTCCTCTGGGGATTTTGGCAGCAAGGCCGGACAGCCACCGCCCCGCAAACGGACCTTCCCACGGCCACCCTTGCCGCTTTAGCCCCGGCCGCGTCGCCCGTGCCGGTCGCGGTACCGGCTCCGGACCCGACCGCGGCACCCGCACCCACCCTTGCCGCCCTTACCGCCAGATCGGACCGGCCGGAACCAGCCCGCCCCATGGTGGCCATCATTATCGACGACATGGGCTACAGCCTGCGGCTTGGCCGGCAATTCCTGCAAATGCAAGCCCGCTTGAATTTTTCTTTTTTGCCGGATGCGCCCTATGCCAAGGAGCTGGCCCTTCAGGCCCAGGCTCGTGGCGACGGCATCCTGGTGCACCTGCCGATGGAGCCCAAGGGAAAAACATGGCGGCTTGAGCCCCAAACCTTGATGGCCACGGACAGCCCGGAACAAATCAGGAAAAAAGTTTTTTCGATGCTGGCGGCGATTCCTTTCGCGGTTGGCGCCGACAATCACATGGGCTCACTGTTCAGCGAAAACGCGCGGAACATGCGGATCGTGATCGAAACCCTCAAGGCGCGCGGCATCTATTTCGTCGATTCCGTCACCACGCCCGGCTCACAAGGGCTGGCCGTAGCGCAGCAACTGCGCCTGCCCTCGGCCAGACGACATCTGTTTCTCGACAACGACCGCGAGGTTGGGGCCATCTGCCGCCAACTGCGCCAATTGGCCGCCCTGGCGCTGCGCCAGGGACAGGCCATCGGCATCGGCCACCCGCACCAGGCCATGCTCGATGCCTTCGCCCAATGCGGCGACGAGGCCTTGCAACCGGTGGAACTGGTCAGGGTCAGCAGCCTGGTCCACTGATACAAAAAATGATCATGCCAACGCTTATATCATTTTCTATTTTTAATGCAAAAAATATTCTTATTTTTTTCATTAAAATTCAATATGTTCCTATCGTAACCCGCTGCATTGGCAAGAGGAAATGGTATGAGGCGTGGGAACATGAGCCTGGCCGCGGCTGGTGGTATCCGGGACAGATGGCTTGGAGTGATGGGTTTCTCGTCGCTTTGCTCCGAGGGAAAAAAATCTCGCTACGTTCGACCCATCCACAATTGGGTTGCTGGTATCCGGCGTAGGTTGGCGGTGAGCGGAGCGAACCCCCAACGTTCTTCACGATGGGCTTCGTTTCACTCCGATGGGTTTCTCGTCGCTTTGCTCCGAGGGAAAAAGTCTCGCTTCGCTCTACCCATCCTACAAGCTCCGATTGCCTTGACAAAGCGTGATTTGCACTGCATTGTATGTGTAAAACATGACAGGAGGCGTGTAATGTCCCAAACAACCCTGAGTGTCCGTATGGATGCGGACATAAAAAAGCGTTTTGACACTTTTTGCGCGGACGCGGGCATGAACGCCACGGTGGCCGTCAATATGTTCGCCCGGGCGGTACTGCGGGAACAGCGGATTCCCTTTGCCATTACCGGCAGTGACGATCCTTTTTACAGCATCAAGAATCAGGCCAGGCTCAAGGCGGCCATGGATCAGCTTGAAGTTGGAGCAGGTACGGCTCATGATCTGATTGAGACCGACAATGGATAAAATCTGGTCGGACGGAGCTTGGGAAGATTATCTGTACTGGCAGGCTCAGGACAAAAAGACGCTCCGCCGGATTAACCAGTTGTTGCTCGATATCGACCGGAACGGGCACAGGGGCATCGGCAAGCCGGAATCGCTCAAACATGACAAACATGGATATTGGAGCCGGAGGATTGACGAGGCGAACCGCCTGGTGTACCGAATTGTGGAAAATCGGATTGAAATCGCCCAATGCCGAACCCACTATGATGAATAAGTAGGTTGGCGGTGAGCGGAGCGAACCCCAACGTTCTTCACGATGGGTTTCGTTTCACTCCGATGGGTTTCTCGTCGCTTTGCTCCGAGGGAAAAAAGTTGTAGGGG
>WRKE01000178.1 GCA_009778235.1 Pseudomonadota bacterium | reverse complement strand
GGCGGTGAGTTTGAGGGCAAGGCCGCCCTGCTGGCCATGGTCAGCAAGGATTTGACCGGCCGGATCAAGGCCGGGGACCTGGTCAACCAGGTGGCGACGATCGTCGGCGGCAAGGGAGGTGGTCGGCCCGACATGGCCCAGGCCGGCGGCACCATGCCCGACAAGCTCGACGAGGCCATCGGCAGCGTGGTCAGCATCATCAAAGGCCTGGCCCGGGTCTGATATATTTTTTATTCGCCATGCCGCAACTGTCAGAACATCAACGAATCGTGATCACCGGCGTGGGCCTGACTGCGCCGGGAGCGGCCAACCTGACCGAATTTAGGGCCAATCTCCTGGCCGGGGTCAGCGGTATTTCCACCATCGACCTGCGCTACATGGGCGTGCATCCGGCCGGCATCTGCCGATTTGCCGAAACCCGCTACCGAAAGAAACGGGAAAACAACCGGGGCACCCGGGCCGGCTGCATCGGCGTCTACTGCGCCAACGAGGCCCTGGTCGATGCCAAAATCGATTTTTCCACCTACGACCGTGCCGCCACCGGCGTCTATATCGGCTTGACCGAACACGGTACAGTGGAAACAGAGAACGAGGTCTACAACATCGGCCAGTACGGCTATGACGTCAACTACTGGACCCACCACCACAATCCCCGGACCGTCCTGAACAACCCGGCCGGCGAGATCACCATGAATCTCGGGATCACCGGGCCGCACTACTCCATCGGAGCCGCCTGCGCCGCCGGCAACGCCGCTCTGATCCAAGGGGTGCAGATGCTCCGCCTGGGCGAGGTTGAGCTGGCTCTGTGCGGCGGCATTTCAGAGTGCGTCGGATCATTTGGGATCTTCGCCTCCTTTCGGGCCCAAGGGGCCCTGGCCGAACACCAGGATCCGACCAAGGCGAGCCGCCCCTTTGACCGCGACCGCAACGGCATCGTGATTGCGGAAGGCGGCTGCGTCTTTGTCCTGGAGCGCCTGGACCGGGCGCGGGCGCGCGGAGCCGCCATCTATGGCGAACTGACCGGTTACGCCATGAATTCGGATGCGCGGGATTTCGTCCTGCCCCACGGTCCCCGCCAACGGCAATGCATGGAGGCCGCCCTGGCCCGCGCGGGCCTGCGGCCGGAGGAAATCACCATCGTCAATACCCATGCCACCGGCACCCGGCAAGGCGATATCGAGGAATGTCACGCACTCCGTGCCACCTTTGCCGGTTGCACCAACACCTGGGTGAATAACACCAAATCGAGCATCGGTCATGCCATGGGGGCCGCCGGTGTGCTTGAACTGGCCGGCAATCTGCCCGCTTTTATTGATCATCAGGTCCACCCCACCATCAATCTCGACCATCTCGACCTGGAATGCGACCTGCCCGGCCTGGTGGCCAATACCCCCCGGCAACTCGACCAGGTGGACGCCATCCTCAATAATTCATTTGGCATGGTGGGGATAAATTCAGTGGTGATAGTCGAGAGATTTGTGGCGGATTGAGCGAAACTGTGGTAATTATACAAAGTTACGCCTGGATGTGTATGTCTGCTATTTTATTTAGAGGAACCAAAGCATGAGCCGTGAAGAGATCAAGGACGTTCTCCTTGAAATCATAGCCGATATTGACGAAGAAGCCGATTTTGCCAGCCTTGATACCGATGCCCCTCTGCGGGACCAGTTGGACCTTGACTCCATGGATTTCCTTGATATCGTCATGGAGCTGCGCAAACGCTACAAACTGCAGATTCCAGAAGAGGAATATCCGCAACTCGCCACCCTGACCAGTTGCATCGATTACCTGGAACCCAAGCTGCAAACAGTCTGATTTGTTTCGCCAAGGCGAAAGCCGCCTTGGCGAAATCTTAGTTCCCCCATCGTTTGTGCTCGCCCCATGGCTGCGTATCAGCTTCTCATCATCGGAGGCGGCTTGTCGGGAATCGCGGCCGGGATCCGGGCCGCCCGTTTCGGCCTCAAGACCCTGATCCTCGAGCAGCACAACCTTCCCGGCGGCCTCAACTCTTACTATTTTCGCCAAGGGCGTCTCCTGGAAACCGGGTTGCACGCCATGACCAATTTTGCCCCGGCAGGCGCCAAGCAGGCCCCGCTCAACCGGCTGTTCCGTCAACTGCGTCTTTCCCGCAAACAATTCGAGGTCCACGAGCAGCTGGGCTCGGAAATCCGCTTCGCCGGACGCTCGCTTCTTTTCACCAACAATATAAAGGTGCTGGAGGAGTCGATTGCGGCTGAGTTCCCCGGGGCAATCGACCGCTTCAGGCTGCTCAGACAGGCAATCGCGGCCTACAACCCCTTTGCCAGCGCTCCCTGGCGCTCGGCCCGCAGCTTCTTGTCCGGGCACCTGCGCCATCCGCTTCTGGCCGATATGCTCCTATTGCCGCTGATGATCTACGGCAACGCTGAGGAGCATGACATGGATCTCGGCCAGTTCGTGATCATGTTCCGGGCCATCTTCGAGGAAGGATTCTTCAGGCCCGGCGCCACCATGCGCGAATTTCTCGACCTCTTGGTGCAACAATTCCACGAGTTCGGCGGTGAACTCCGCTACCGCTGCCCAGTGGCGGCGGTCGAGACCGACGGCGATAGAGTGGTGGGCGTGCGCCTTTCGAGCGGTGAGAGGTTAACCGCCGATACGGTCCTGTCCACCGCCGGCATGCCGGAAACCATGCGGCTGGCCGGCTGGGAGGGCGACCAGACCCAGTATGTGGGCCGGATGAGTTTCATGGAGACCATTTCGTTCGTGCCCCGCGCCACCATGGCCTCGCTTGCTCCGGATCGGACCATTATTTTTTATCACCATGGTCCCCGGCTTGCCTACCAACGTCCCGACGATCTCATCGACCCCACCTGGGGGGTGATCTGCTTTCCTGGCAATTTTTCCGGCCTTTCACCTGAGGACTCGGCCCAGATCCGGGTGACCAATGCGGCCAGCTATCTCTTGTGGAAGGGGCTCGCCGCCGGGGCCTACGGTGTGGCCAAGGAGCAATGGAGCAGGGCCGCCATCGCCGCCAGTGAGGAAATCATTGGGAATTATTGTGCATCCATTGTATATCAGGACAGCTTCACGCCGGTAACCATCGAGCGATTCACCCGCAAGGCCCAAGGCGCGGTCTATGGCAGCGCCATCAAGGTCAGGGACGGGGCGACCCCTTGGGGCAACCTGTTCATTGCCGGCACTGACCAGGGATACCTCGGCATCGTCGGGGCCATGCTGAGCGGGATCACCATTGTCAACCAACACGTTCTCCGGTAGCTCTTGGGGCGGATCAAATCGTTTTGCCCGGCAAAGCGGAGTGCGCGGAATTCATCTTTATTCACCAAACGGAGTGCAATGCAGTACACACCACTGGATCAGGTGCGGTCTTTCTATGACGCCATTGTGGTTGGTTCAGGCCTCGGCGGCCTCACCTGCGCCAACCGGCTGGCCGCGGCCGGACATTCGATCCTGTTGCTGGAACACCACCTCCAACTGGGGGGGCTTGCCACCTGGTTTACCCGCGGCGGCCATATCTTCGACGTTTCCCTGCACGGCTTTCCCTACGGCATGGTCAAGACCTGCAAGAAATACTGGGGCAAGGCCATTCGCGAATCAATCGTCCAACTGAAAAAAATCGTCTTTGACAATCCCCAATTCTCCCTGCGCACCACCTTCAGCAAGGAGGATTTCATCCGGATTCTGCAAGAGCGGTTCGACATACGGCCCGAGGTGGTCGCCGGATTTTTTGCCGCGGTCGATGGCATGAATTTCTACGACGACCAGCGCCAGACCACCAGGGAGCTGTTTGCCCGTTTTTTCCCGGGCCGGAGTGACGTCCACCGGCTTTTGATGGAACCGATCACCTATGCCAACGGCTCCACCTTGGACGAACCAGCGATCACCTACGGGATCGTCTTCTCCAACTTCATGAACCGGGGGGTCTATACCTTCGAAGGCGGCACCGACAAGCTGATCGGCCTGATGGCCGACGAGCTGCGGGCCAAAGGGGTTGATATCTGCACCAATGCCAAGGTGGACCGTATCCTGGTCGAAAAGGGCAAGACCTGCGGGGTGGCGGTCAAGGGGCGGGCAATCAAGGCCCGGGCCATTGTCTCCAATGCCGGGATCACCAACACCATCGACCAATTGGTGGGACAGGACCAATTTGCTCCCGATTTCATCGGCCGGTTCGGCAAGGTGCGGGTCAACAATTCGAGCTGCCAGGTCTATTTCGGCATCCGGAGGGGCGAAATGATCCCCGATATCGGCGACCTGCTTTTCACCTCCACCGCCGCGGAATTTTCCTCGGAGGAGATGCGGCGGATGGATACCGGCAGCCGCACCTTTTCCCTCTATTACCCGAAGACCCGGCCCCAGAACCCGCCGGACTACACCATCGTCGCCTCGATGAACGCCGACTACGACGACTGGGCCGGCCTTGACCAGACCGCTTACCGGGCCGCCAAGGAGGCGATGGTCGATCGCTGCTTCGCTGACCTTTCGCGGTACCTTCCCGGCATCCGTGCCAAGGTGGACACCGTGGAGTCGGCCACGCCGCGCACCTTTCATCGCTACACCCTTCACACCAAGGGTAGCTCGTTCGGCACCAAGTTCGAAGGGCTCGATATTTCCCGCTCCCTGCACAAGGAGATAGGCGGCTTGTTCCATGTCGGCTCGGTGGGCATCATCATGAGTGGTTGGCTGGGGGCGATCAATTACGGGGTGATCGTGGCCAACGACGTGGACGGGTATTTGCGGGGATGAGCAACAAGGCGAAATCAGGGACGGGAAGAGCAAAGGCGGAAGGAGAATTTTACCCGGCAAGCCAGCAGGTGTATTTTATCTATAACATACGGTGTGGTAATCAGTTACCCCAATAAAGGGAACCTGTCCCGCCAGCCTTGTATTGTAAAAATAAACCATACAATCACCATGCTCGAATTCGATAGCAAAAAAGCAGTTGTCACCGGTGCCACCCGCGGCATCGGCCGGGCGATAACCGAGGCCCTGCTGGAGCGGGGGGCGACCGTGGCCGGGATCTATGGCGGCAATCGCCAGGCGGCCGAGGCCATGGCCAGCGACAATGGCCGCTATGGTGAGCGGCTGCGGCTGGTCCAGCTCGATGTCGCCGACTATGGCGCGGTGGCCGCCTTCTACGCCGAATTGGAGGCCCAGTGGGACACCCTCGATATCCTGGTGAACAACGCCGGCATCCGCCGCGACGCGGTCCTGGCCATGATGCGCGAAGAGGAGTGGCGGCGGGTGCTTGAGGTCAATCTTACCGGCGGTTTCAATATGTCCAAGCTCGCCTTGCCGTTGATGCTCAAGCAGAAATATGGTCGGATCGTGTTCATCACCTCGCCCATGGGCCATCTCGGCTTTGCCGGCCAGGCCAACTATGCGGCCTCCAAGGCCGGCCAGATCGGATTGATGAAGTCGCTCTCCAAGGAGGTGGCCAAACGCAGGATCACGGTCAACAGCGTCTCGCCCGGTTTCATCGCCACCGAGTTGCTCGATGATCTGTCCGAGATCCAGGTGAAGGAGTACAAGAAAATGGTGCCGGCCAATCGGTTCGGCACCCCGGCCGAGGTGGCGGAGGCGGTGCTCTTTCTGGCCGGTGGCCGGGCCGCCTACATCAATGGCGCGGTGCTCGAAGTGACCGGAGGTCTGTGATGCAGCTCGCGGCCGATTCCTTTATCTTGGACCGCATCCCCCACCGGCCGCCCTTTCTCTGGCTGGACCGGGTGCTTGAAATCAGCGGCGAGATGATCCGGGCGGAAACCACCATCCGCCCTGATCTGCCGCTTTTTGAGGGCCACTATCCCGGCTATCCGCTGATGCCCGGCGTACTCCTCTGCGAGGCGGTCTTTCAGGCCGGTGCCCTGCTGATCGGGGAGCTGATGGGTGTCAAAGAGGTGATGCGCGGGGTGCCGGTGCTGACCCGGATCATGGGGGCTAAATTCAAAAGAGAGGTGCGGCCGGGCGACCGGCTGGAAATAGTCGCCACCTTGATTGAGCGCCTGGGGCCGGCCTGGCTGATGAAGGGCTCGGTCCGGGTGGGCGGGAAAATAGCGGT
>WRKE01000177.1 GCA_009778235.1 Pseudomonadota bacterium | reverse complement strand
TCCGGCGCAACCTGCCTTTCCGCCAGGCCCATGGCGTGGTGGGCCGGATCGTGGCGCACTGTCAGGAGAAAAATTGCGAATTGGTCGATTTGGCCTTGACGGAATTGCAACAATTTTCAGACTTGATCGATGCGGATGTCTATGGATTCCTGTCGGTGGACGGCTCGGTGAACAGCCGCCTATCCGCCGGAGGAACCGGCCGGGCCCGGGTCGAGGAGGCCCTGGCCCAGGTGGAACGGATGCTGGGAATGGAACCATGAGCTCCCTCGGCCGAAAACGATCGGTTTTGCTGGCTTTGGTGTTGCTTGCCCCGCTGCTGATCTTAGGCGGTTGCGGCTTCAAAAATGCGCCGGTTCCACCCCGGAATGTGGTGCCGGTGGCGATTAATGATCTCCGGGCGGATCTCGATGAGGCGGGAGCGACGCTTTCCTGGACCTTTCCTCAAAAGACGATGACTGGCGATTCGGTCGAGGAAATCAGCGAATTCCAGTTGTATAGGGCCGAGGAGCCAGTTGAGACCTACTGCCCGACCTGTCCTGTTCCCTATGGAGCGTGGATGACCGTAGCCGGCGGGCTGCGGGCTTTGCAAGAGGGTCGAACCGCGACCTGTGAGGTCAGGGGATTGCGGCCAGGCTATCTCTATTTTTTCAAGGTACGCAGTAAGGCCGGCTTGTGGATCGAGTCCCAGGATTCCAACGAGGTGCGTTTTTTCTGGCAGACGCCGCCCACAACTCCGGTCGGGGTCAACGTGGTCAGCGATGATGGCAAAAATACGGTGCAGTGGCAGCCGGTTGTTGCCGGTGCCACCGGTTCGCAGGCCGGGACGCTGCGCTATCAGTTGTACCGCGGGGTTGATGGAGGGGCGACGGTCAAACTCGGCGAGCCCATGGCCGCGTCTTCGTACACGGATATGGTTGTTGAAAACGGCCGGCTCTATGCGTACCAGGTGCAGGCCATCACCACCTACCCGCTGGGGTCGGTCTACAGCGGGTTGAGCGGTATTGCCGAAGGCCGGCCCCTTGGGCAGATCCCGCCGCCTGACCGAGTCGAGGGGCTCAGGACCGAGGTTGGGGTGAAGATTTTCTGGGATCATGGCTCTGCCGAGGATCTGGCGGGCTACCGGGTCTATCGCCGGACCGCGGGGGAGAGCAAAATGGTACTGGTGGGCGAGGTTGAGTTGCCTTACACCATGTTCATCGATGCCAAGGCGCCCAAGGTGACGCTCTATTACTCGGTTGCCAGCATCGATGCCCGCACTCCGCCCAACGAAGGCGCTCGCTCGGCGGAAATCCGGATCGACTAGTGAGGCAGGGCCTCGGAGGCGCATTGCTGCGATGAAAAACATTTCGTGGCCGATTTCTTTCTGGAAAATGAGCGGGGCGGGTAACGATTTCATCGTCATCGACCACCGCAAGCCCCTCATTGAGCCTGCGCAGATGGCCGAGTTTGCCCGTCTGGTTTGCCGGCGGAAGTTTTCGGTGGGCGCGGATGGGTTGTTTCTGATTGAATGCTCGGAGCGGGCAGATTTCAAGTGGCGGTTCTTCAACGCCGATGGCTCCGAGGCTTCGATGTGCGGCAACGGGGCGCGGTGCGTGGCCCGGTTCGCGTACATGCAGGGGATCGCGGCGGCGAGAATGCGGTTTGAAACCCTGGCCGGCATGGTTGATGCCACGGTGGCCGACACCCAGGTGACCGTCCGCATGACGCCACCCCACTCGTTTCGCTTCGACCGGCAGCTTGAGGTAGCTGGCCAGATGTTCATGGTCCACAGTGCCGATACCGGCGTGCCCCATGCGGTGATTTTCGTCGATGACCTCGAGACAATCGATGTGGTTGGTCTGGGCCGGCAGCTCAGGTACCATCCTGCTTTTGCGCCGGCAGGCACCAATGTCAATTTTGTCGACCAGGTTGTGAGCGGCTTGCGGGTCAGGACTTATGAGCGCGGGGTCGAGGACGAGACCATGGCCTGCGGTACCGGCGCGGTTGCAGCGGCGCTGATTGCCGCTGCCAAAGGATATGGAGTCTCACCGGTGGAAATAGTCACCTCCGGGGGTGTTGCCCTGACGGTGCATTTCACCGGTAAACAGGGGGAAGGAGTGGAACATGTGCTGCTCAAGGGGCCAGCCCATGTTATTTATCAGGGGGAGCTCACTGCCGAAGCGCTGGGCGAATAACCAACAGGCCTGAGGCAAGTGAACCCCGCATCGCCGGCTGCCTGCAGTTGTGCTGCGGGCACCGGAAATCAGTTACGCAAGGAGGAGACAATGAACAGATTTGAGGGAGCCATTACCGCAATGGTCACACCCATGCGTGACGGCGCGATCGACGAGCAGGGATTGATTGATTTGATCGAGTTTCAGATCGCCGGCGGCATTCACGGGATTGTGCCCTGCGGGACCACAGGGGAATCCGCCACCTTGGATTTCGACGAACACAAGCGGGTGATCGAGTTGACGGTCAAGACCGTCAAGGGGCGAGTGCCGGTCATTGCCGGAACCGGGGCCAACTCCACCCTGGAGGCCATCGAGCTGACCGAGTCGGCCAAGGCCAGCGGCGCCGACGCCGTCCTGTCGGTCGTGCCCTACTACAACAAGCCGAGCCAGGAGGGTCTGTTCCAGCACTTCAAGACGATTGTCGAGGCCGTTGATATTCCGATGGTCCTTTACAACGTGCCGGGCCGCACGGTGACCAACATGCTGCCCGCGACCGTGGCCCGGCTGGCCGCCCTGCCCAATGTGATCGGCATCAAGGAGGCCAGCGGCAACCTCAGCCAAATCAGCGAGATCATCCAGTTGTGCCCCAAGGATTTCATTGTCTTGTCCGGCGACGACTTTACCGCCATGCCGACGGTGATGATCGGCGGCAGGGGCGTGATTTCGGTGGTGTCCAACCTGGAGCCCGGCAAGACCGCGGCCATGATCGAGGCCGCGCTCCGGAATGATGTGGCGGGCGCCAAGGCGCTCCACTACCAACTGTTTTCCTTGATGGGCGCCATGTTCTGCTATCCGAGCCCCGCACCGGCCAAGAAAGGGTTGGCCCTGATGGGGCGGATTGGATCGGCAGAGGTCCGGCTGCCCATGACCCAGATGGATGCGGCTGGTATTGAGAGGCTGACCAAGGATATGACGGCCCTCGGTTTGATCTAACCTATATCCGGAGGAAAAAGAGATGACCAGAGTGATTGTAGCCGGCGCGGCCGGCCGCATGGGGCAGCGGATCATCCATATGGTGCATGCCCATCCGGGACTGCAGTTGATCGGTGCATTCGAGCGGCCGGGCAGTCCGGCCATCGGTAGGGATGCGGGGGTGGTCAGCGGGGTGGGAGAAACCGGGGTGATGATCGCCGAGTGCTCGGCCCAGGCGTTCGACCGGGCCGATGTGCTCATTGATTTCACCTTCCATGAGGCGTCGATCAATTTCGCCAGGCAAGCCGCCGACCATAAGGTTGCCATGGTCATTGGCACCACCGGTTTGTCCGCCGACCAACTGGCGACCCTCAAGTCGCTGGCTGAGGCGAATTTTCCCTGCGTCCAGTCACCCAACATGGCGGTGGGGGTCAATGTCCTCTTTAAACTGGTGGAAAAGGCGGCGGCCATTTTGGGCGACGCCTACGACGTCGAGATTGTCGAGGCGCATCACCGCATGAAAAAGGATGCGCCTTCGGGCACGGCGCTCAAGCTGGGGCAGCTGGCCGCTGCCGCCCTCGGCCGCGACCTGGCGCAGGTCGGCGTGATGGAGCGCAACGGCATGATCGGTGAGCGGACGGATCGGGAGATCGGCATCCAAACCATCCGGGGTGGGGATATTGTCGGCGAGCACACCGTTTATTTCGCCGGGGCCGGCGAGCGGCTGGAAATCACCCACCGGGCGAGCAGCCGCGACAACTTCGCCCGGGGTGCGACCCTGGCCGCCGCCTGGGTGGTCGGCAAGCCAAACGGACTCTACTCCATGTTCGATGTGCTGGATCTGAAAAACTTCTAGGACGTCTTCACTTGGTCTTATCAACGTGAAACCCGGCACGGCCGGTGCCGGAGTAGGCGGCCATCTGGCCGCCATTGGTCTTGGTTCCAACCTGGGGCAATCCCGTACCATTCTTCTGGCCGCCTGGCGAGAGATGGAGGATTGCCCCGGTCTCACCCCCGTGGCCTTGTCTTCCCCCTATCGCAGCCAGCCGCTCGACATGATCAGCGACAACTGGTTTGTCAACGCCGCAGCTCTGGTACGAACAACGCTGCCCCCGGAGGGCCTGCTGCGTCTGTTGCAGGCCCTGGAGGCTCAGCATGGCCGGCGGCGCGCAAGTGCTGGGCCCGCCATCCATCAAGACCGCACCCTTGATCTCGATCTGCTGCTGTACGATGATCTGCGGCTCGTGGGCGAACGATTGGTTGTTCCCCATCCCCGCATGGCCCGGCGCCTGTTCGTGCTCGCTCCCCTGGCGGAAATCGCGGCTGAGTGCCTGCATCCCGGTTGGGGCAAGACCATCGGCACCCTGCTGGCCGAGTTGCAGCGATCCAGTCCTGATCAGCAGATTGAACGAATTGCCTGGTAAGGGCAGGATTTCGGGGCGGAAGGCTCCGCCAAAAAGGCCGCTCCCAAGACAAATCAGTTAGACATTTGATTCACCCCAGCTATAATAAAATTATGCTGAACAGGAAAGACAACCCGCCGATCACAACGCGGCCCCGGTCCATATGATGCCGTTACGTTTGTTGATTTTGGCTCTGCTTTTGTATGTTGGCTGGCGTGTTGTCCGTGGACGTTTGGCCAAGAAGCAGACAACAGCCGCCCCGGAGAGCGATTCCACCCCGCAGGATGTGCTGGTCGAAGATCCGGTCTGCCATGTCCTGATCCCGAAACATCAGGCCCTGCGCTTGCGCCAGGGCGACAAAACCTATTACTTTTGCAGCGAACAGTGCTGTGATCAATTTGCCGGCAAGCCGGAACCATGAGGAGAGATATGAAATTTTTTATCGACACCGCCAATATCGAGGAAATCAAAAAAGGTTTGGAACTCGGTATGGTTGACGGTGTAACCACCAATCCGTCGCTGGTCGCCAAGGAGCCCCGCCCCTTTGTCGAGATCTTGAAAGAGATCTGCTCACTGGTCGAGGGACCGGTCAGCGCCGAGGTCATCAGCCTGGATGCGGACGGAATGGTGGCCGAGGCTAAAGAATTGGTCAAGATAGCCGATAATATTGTTATCAAGATCCCGATGATTGAAGAGGGGCTGAAAGCGGTCAAGCGATTGACCGCCGCCGGGATCAAAACCAATGTGACCCTGGTTTTTTCCACGGCCCAGGCCTTGCTGGCCGCCAAGGCCGGCGCCACCTATATCAGCCCCTTTGTTGGTCGCCTTGATGATATTGCGGTAAACGGTCTTGAAGTGATTGCCGATATAATGACCATCCTGCGGAATTACGGCTTGGCCACCGAGGTGATCGTGGCCTCGGTCCGTCATCCGATGCATGTGGTCGAATCGGCCCTGCTCGGCGCCGATATCGCTACCATTCCATACAAGGTGATTGCCCAGTTGGCCAAGCATCCGCTGACCGACATCGGCATGCAGCAATTTCTTGCCGACTGGGAAAAACGCAAAAAATAACGACAAGGTTTCCATGCCTATCCGTCTCTTGTCAGGACTTCTTCTGGTTTTGCTCTCACTGCCGGTAACGGCTAGTGCGGCAATGTACGCCTACGTTGATGCCCGTGGCATCTGCCACTACACCAATGTCCCCGGTGACGGACGGTACAAGCTGAGTGATCGGTCGCCCCGGCGGGTCGATTCTCCTGAAGATCGCCTGATCAGGACCATCGCCCGGCGTTCGAGCAGCGGGCTGGCGCGGATGGGCATGGATGGGGTTGGCAGTAATTACGGATATGGCAGTAATTACGGGTATGGCAGTAATTACGGATATTTTGGGTCATTCCGCACCGCACCGCAGTCCCTGGACCGCTATATCAAGCTGGCCGCCGCCAATCATCAGGTTGACCCGCTGTTGATCAAGGCGGTGATCAAGGCCGAATCCAATTTCGATCCCAGTGCGCTTTCCCCCAAGGG
>WRKE01000176.1 GCA_009778235.1 Pseudomonadota bacterium | reverse complement strand
GAAAGATTTCTCTTCGCTACGCTCATCGAAATGACAGAAAAAGACGTGGTCAATGTCCGGTGAATAACGAATTCATTAATAAAAACAGATTTAGATAAGCGGTATGCGTTTCTCTTGTCAAGCATAAAAAAATTTAATCCTCATCGCACTTCAGCTCAGTTGAACAGGAATCGGGGCCCTTCTCACCCCCTGCAAGCGCCAAATCTGGTCCCACTTGGCAAGGCTAACAACAACTCGATTTTACGCCCAATTTATTGTTACTCCCGTGGGGAGCCCAATGCTCCCGTGGCCGCGATGAGCATATCCACCCCTCTTAATCCGTCTGGCTGGCAAACAAGGCCTCGACAAACTCGGTGGCCTCGAAATCACGCAGATCATCAATCTGCTCGCCGATCCCGATGAACCGCACCGGGATCTTGAGTTCCCGGCAGACATTGGCGACAATGCCCCCCTTTGCGGTGCCGTCGAGCTTGGTCAGGGTCAGGCCGCTGATGCCCACGGCCTGATGAAAAAGCTTGGCCTGGGAAATACCGTTCTGGCCGGTGGTGGCATCGAGCACCAGCATGATCTCATGGGGGGCACCGGGCATCTTTTTGCCGATGACTCGCTTGATCTTTTTCAATTCTTCCATCAGGTTGACACTGGTGTGCAACCGGCCGGCAGTATCGATGATAATGACCTCGTGCCCATGGGCAACCCCGTAGGTCAGACCGTCGAAGACCACTGAGGATGGATCGGCCCCCGGATTTTGTGCCACGACCTCCACCCCGACCCGCTCACCCCAGATTTTGAGTTGATTGATGGCGGCGGCGCGGAAGGTGTCGCCGGCCACCAGGAGCACCGATTGGCCTGCCCGGACGAATTTGGCGGCGAGCTTGCCGATGGTGGTGGTCTTGCCCACCCCATTGACCCCCACCACCATGATCACGAAGGGGCCCTCTGTCGGCATCACCAGTTCGGCCGGTTGCTCCGAGGCTTCGATATGGGCGAGAAGCTGATCGCGGATGATGGCCTTCAGGACCTGGGGATCGCTCAACTGATCCCGCTTGATCTTCTTGCGGGCGACCTCCAGTAGCTCCAGGGTGAAGGCCACGCCGAGATCGGCGGTAATCAGGATTTCCTCCACCTGGTCAAACAGATCCTGATCGATTTCCTTTTTCCCGAGAAACAACTGGTCTAAACGATAGGCCAGGGCGTCCCTGGTTTTGCCCAGCCTCTCCTGCAAGCGCTGAAACAAGGACTTGGCAGCAGGCTTTTCCTGGGTCGGGGCAGCCAGCGGCTTGAGGTCCGGCTCAGAATCCGCTTCGACGGCTGGGGCAATGGCCACATCCACCCCGGCTTGATCCGGCTCTGCCGGGGTTTCTTCGCCGCTGGGCAGGACTTCCGTTTTTTCCGCCTCTATCGCCTCTGTGGCAGTCTCTGTCACTCCCGCGGCCCCGGCTTCGGCGGCAGTCCCGGCCGTATCCGGCAAGGGGTCGGTCCCCTTCCTTTCTGCTTGCTCAGAAACGATGGGGAGATCCAATGTTTTTTCCGCGCCGACCAGCCCTGGGGTCTGAAGTTCCGGCGAAGCCAGCCTCAGCGGTTCCCCTGGTTCGCAACTCGGCGATTCAGCAAGCTCTGGAACCAACGGCTCAATCGGTTCGAGGGCCAGTTCCTCCGGTTCCGGCGAGGTGGCCTCAGCCGTCACCGGCGGCGGCTCACTGATTTCCGGTTCGACCGGCGCAACTGGAGCGGTCGGGACCGCCGGCGCGGTTGCGGGCCAAGCGGCCGCCTGCTCCGCGGCCACCACCGTCTCCTCACCGGCTGGTGGCTGGATGGACTGTTCAGGGACCGAGGTCTCGTCTATCTCAGCCTGCTGCTTGCCGAATTTTTTCTTGAACCAGCCCAGCATCAGCTTTGCGCCTCGCTTTTCTCCATGGCGATCTCCAGAACCTCACGGATGGTATGGGGATAGTGAAAAACAACACCTCGCCGGATATCCTCAGGAATTTCCAGGACATCTTTTTCATTGAGCACCGGCAGGATCAATTCCTTGATCCCGGCCCGCAGGGCGGCCAGCACCTTCTCACCGATACCGCCCACCGGCAGGACATCGCCGCGCAGGGTGATTTCACCGGTCATGGCCACTTCCCGCCGCACCGGCCGGCCCTGAAGCACCGAGACCAGTGACGAAACCATGGCCACCCCGGCTGATGGCCCGTCCTTGGGGATGGCCCCTTCCGGAACGTGCACATGCAGGTCGATCCCGGCGAACAGTTCCTCGTCCATGCCCAGATCCTGGGCATGGGCCTTGATGTAGGTCAGCGCCGCCGTGGCCGATTCCCTCATCACCTCCCCCAGCTTGCCGGTCAAGGTCAGGCCGCCCCGACCCTTCATCTTCGAGGTCTCGATGAACAGAATCTGGCCGCCCACCGGGGTCCAGGCCAGACCAGTGGCTAAACCTGGCCCCCAGCTGCGGGCCTTCATTTCGGGATAAAAGCGCTGCGGCCCGAGGAAGTCATACAGTTGCTCAGGGGTGATCACCGTGTTTCCGGTCCGGCCCCGGGCGATTTCAGCGGCCGTTCCCCGGCAGATCGTTCCAATCTCCCGCTCGAGATTGCGGACCCCGGCCTCGCGGGTGTAGGAGGCAATCAAGGCCTTGATGGTCTCCTCTCCCATCTTAAGGTCGTCGGCGGTCAGGGCGTGGGCTTCCAACTGCTTGGGCAGAAGATGGCGGGTGGCGATGGCCACCTTCTCCTCCTGGGTGTAGCCGGAAAGTTCGACCACCTCCATGCGGTCGCGCAACGGCCCGGGAATGGTGTCAAGCACATTGGCGGTGGCGATGAACATCACCTTGGACAGATCGAACTCGATATCGAGATAGTGGTCGGTGAAGGTCGAGTTCTGCTCCGGGTCGAGCACTTCGAGCAGGGCAGAGGAGGGATCGCCCCGGAAATCGTTGCCCAGCTTGTCGATCTCATCCAGGAGAAAGACCGGATTGTTGGCGCCGGCCCGCTTCAGGCTTTCGACGATCCGCCCGGGCAAGGCGCCGATGTAGGTGCGCCGGTGACCGCGGACCTCGGCCTCATCGCGGACGCCGCCCAAAGCGATCCGCACGAACTTGCGGTCCATGGTCCGGGCGATGGACTGACCAAGCGAGGTCTTGCCCACCCCGGGCGGGCCAACCAGGCAGAGGATCGGCCCGTGGATGTCTTCCTTGAGCTTGCGCACCGCCAGAAACTCGAGGATGCGTTTCTTGATTTTTTTCAAGCCATAATGATCGTGTTCCAGATCGGCCTCGGCCTTGACCAGATCAAGGGTGTCGGCGGTGGAATCGATCCAGGGCAGGTCGAGGATCCAGTCGAGGTAATTGCGGGTGACCGTGTATTCCGGCGATGAAGGAGGAATGCGCCCAAGCCTGGCCAGCTCCTTTTCCGCCACGGTCCGGGCCTGGGGAGTGAGCCCCTTTTCCGCCACCTTTTCCTTCAGTTCTTTGACCTCGACCTGGTCGTCGTCGCCCTCGCCCAGCTCCTTGCGGATGGCTTGGAGTTGCTGGCGGAGAAAGAACTCGCGCTGGCGCTCGTCCATGTCCTTTTTCATCGAGGCCTGCAACTGGTTGCTCATCTCCACGGTTTCCAGCCGTTTGGCCAGTTCCCTGGCCACCTGGGACAACAGGTCGTGCAGGGGGGTGATCTCCAAAATTTCCTGTTCTTTTTCGAGCTTGAGCTTGAGCTGCGAGCTGACCAGGTAGGCCACGTAGAACGGATTGGTCAGGCTGTGGATGGTGGCCACCAGTTCCTGGGGCAGTTCGGTGGCGCTGACCAATTTGGTGAATTGGGTCCGGATATTGAAAAGCAGGACCTCGATTTTCTGGTCCTCCACCATCTCCATCTCCACCTCGGCCACCTTGGCCCGCAGGTAGGAGGCGGATTCGACAAATTCGCTGATAGCGAACTTCTTGGTGCCGCTCACCAGGATCTGATAAAATCCCTCCGGGGCCTTGTTCAGCTTGTGCAGATAGCCGACCACCCCGACCTGGTAGAGGTCGTCGGGGGTAAGGGCATCATCGTTGGCACTCTGCTCGCGGCGGCTGGGCACCAGGCCTATCACCCGATCGCCCAACAGCGCGTCGTCGATCAGCTGTTTCGAGGCATCGCTGGACAACTGAAGCGGGAACCCCATGCCAGGATAGAACACAAACCCGTGCAGCGGCAAGATGGGCAGGATTTCAGGGATGACCAGCTCAGATGGGTCCATTTTCCTCAGGGGAGACTGTTGTTCGTTTTCCATATTCTTTTAATTTTTATTCCCCAGGTACAATCCGGATCCGCACCATACCCTTTCTGACCCGCTTCGGCAGGCTGACCATGAGGATGCCTTGAGCATAGGCCGATTCGACCCCTTCGACCTCGACCGGCGACGGCAAATACAAAATCCGCTTAAAGCCCCCCAGTTCGATCTCCAACTGATGGATGCAGGCGATCGACGGTTGCGGCGGTAACTGCCGCAGGCCGCTGATCTTAAGCCGCTTGCCGTCCACAGTCACCCGCAGGCTATCGCCCACCGCGCCCGCCAGTTCGGCATAGACATAAACATGGGTCTCCGACTCATAGATATCCACCGCCGGCTGCCAGCCCTCGACCTCCATCGGAATCATCTTGGTCAGCGACATGGAGCGCAGGATGCGGCCGGTCTGCTGCTGCATCTGCTCCAGTTCCTCTAAAAGTTTCCTGCTGTACGGATCCATCAGTCCTCCTCTGCGCCTTCCTTCGCCACACCTCTAACCTGCCCGCCGGGAACCCGCATCCCGCGTGGTGACTGGATGCATCGGTGGTCAAAGCCGGGTGGCGGCCGGCCAAGTCATGCGATATAAATAACCACTATAACTTTACCGGCAATCCCAAGGCAAAAAAAACACAGGGTAAATCAGGACCGGGACCAGGGCTTGATCGCTTTGTTTTTTTCTTTGCTTTTCAAACGGCTGACATTAGTGTATAGGCCCACACAACGGCGAGTTCGTCCGCGCATCTCCAGATTTTTCCGGCAGCACTGCACGGGCTCCATACTTTTTTCGGACTTTTTTATTCTTTTTTTGCTGGAGGCAATCATGAGCAGTTCTTGTGGAAGTTCCTGCGGGAGCGATCAAAAAAACGGTTGCGGCTCAAAAGACGCCCAACTGGCTCAGCAGGAAATCGCCATCACCAAATCCCTGGGGAAAATCAAGAACAAAATCTTGGTGATGAGCGGCAAGGGTGGGGTCGGCAAATCGACCGTGGCGGTCAACCTGGCCCTGTGCCTGGCCAAGAAAGGCCATAAGGTCGGCCTGATGGATGTGGACCTCCACGGCCCGGACGTCTGCCGTATGCTCAACCTCACCGGCTCCTTGATGGCCCCCGAGAATCCCGGCGACCTCATCCCGCCCCTGACCTACAACGGCAACCTCAAGGTGGTCAGCCTGGAATACATGATGAAAAACCGGGACGACGCCATCATCTGGCGCGGTCCGCTCAAGATTCAGGCCATCCGGCAGTTCGTCGCCGATATGGATTGGGGCGAGCTCGACTACCTGGTCGTCGATGCCCCTCCCGGCACCGGCGACGAGCCCCTGTCCGTGGCACAGACCATGCCCGGGGTTAACGCGGTGGTGGTCACCACCCCGCAGGCCGTGGCCTTGGCTGATGTCCGCAAGTCGATCAACTTCTGCAAGACGGTCACCATGCCCATTGTCGGGGTGATTGAGAACATGTCCGGTTTTATCTGCCCCCATTGCGGTGAAACCGTGGACATTTTCAGCAAAGGCGGCGGCGAGCAGACCGCCCGCGATTTTGAACTGCCCTTCCTCGGCCGGATCCCCATGGACCCGCGCGTGGTCATGGCCGGTGATGCCGGGATCCCCTATCTCTCCTCCGACGAGGAGAGCCCGGCGATTAAGGCCTTTGACACCGTGGTCACCGCCATCGAGCAGCGGCTGCCGCCCGGCCCGGTCACCGTCAACCCCTTTGCCGCGCCTGGCTGCGCCGGCTGCGGCAGCAAATAGGTCCTGAATTGGGCCTGGGCGTTGAGGTTTACGGCAGA
>WRKE01000175.1 GCA_009778235.1 Pseudomonadota bacterium | reverse complement strand
CGGGGGAGGTCTGCCGGGTCAATATCGGCGGTGGCCTGGGGGTGCCTCATGTGGCCGCCGACCAACCCCTGGATCTGCGCCAATGGGCGGAGGTGCTCCGGCGGCAGTTTGCCGGAAGCGGGTTGCAGGTGGAAATCGAGCCGGGGGATTATATCGTCAAGGACGCGGGTATCCTGCTGGTGGAAAAGACCTATGTTGAACAAAAAAAGGATGTACGGTTCGTCGGGGTCGATGCCGGTTTCAACCTCGCCCCGGAACCGGCCCACTACCACCTGCCTTTTCAGCCGTTGCCGCTCCGCGATTCGGAGGGTGGAGGGGCATGCCTGCCGGCGCACGTGGTCGGCAACATCAATGAGGCCCTGGATGTGTGGTATGAAAATATCCTGCTGCCCGATCTGACCGACCATAGTCACCTGGCCTTGATCAATGCCGGGGCCTATTCCTCAGCCATGGCCTCGCACCACTGCTTGCGCGGCCAGTTCAAGGAATTCCTGTTGCTCTGAACACTTGATGGCGCACCGACTGGAGGCGGTACGGGCGCGATCAGCCGTTTGATTTGGACCGCTTGATGTTCTTGGCGGAGATGCCGTGCTGCTTGATTTTGTCGTACAGGGCTGTTTTGCCGAGCCTGAGATGGTTGGCAGCGGTGGAGACATTGCCGTTGTACTTGTGCAGGGCACGTTGGATGATGGTGGCCTCAAATTCGGCCACGATGGACTTGAAGGCGAGGGAACCGAGCTTCTCGTCGATCTCGAAGCTGTCGGCCTTTTGTAGCGGGCCCATGTTGGGATCCTGGTCGAAGACCAGATCGCTTTCGGTGATCATCTTGCCCTTGGCCATGAGGACCGCCCGCTGGATGAGGTTCTCCAGTTCGCGGACATTGCCCGGCCAGTCATGGGCCAACAGGCGGTTAATGGTCGATTTCGGCACAAAATCGATCTCTTTCTTGAAGGCCACCCGGTAGTGGTTGACAAAATGGGAAACCAACTCGACGATGTCTTCTTTGCGCTCGCGGAGCGGGGGGATGTCAATGTTGATGATATTGAGCCGGTAGTAGAGATCCAGCCGGAATTTTTTCTCCTTGACCGCCTGGGCGAGATCGACGTTGGTGGCGGCGATCATCCGGACATTGACCTTCACTGGTTCCGTGCCGCCGACCCTAATGATTTCGCCGTTTTGCAGCACACGGAGGAGGGCGACCTGCATCCTCGGGCTGATGTCGCCGATCTCATCCAAAAAAATGGTGCCGCCGTCCACCACCTCGAATTTACCTATTTTGCGATTGAGGGCGCCGGTGAAGGCCCCTTTCTCGTACCCAAACAGATCGGCCTCGAGCAATGAATCGTTGATGGCGTTGCAGTTGATTTTCAAAAGCGGCTTGTCGTCGCGGGCGCTCGTGCCATGGACCAGGTTGGCCACCAACTCCTTGCCGGTGCCGGATTCGCCCGTGATGAGGATGGTGGCGTCCGAACTCGACACCTGGTGGATCATTTCCCGCAATTCGCGCATCTTGCGGCTGCGGCCCACCATCTTGTCCGCCTTGTGGTAGTGGCCCAATTGGTTCTTGAGGCTGTTGACCTGACGGGAGAGACGGACCCGCATCTCCTCGCTGGCTTGCAACTCACTGATCTTCTGCTCCAGGATGGTTTCGATGCTGGTGTTGAACTGGAGCAGTTCGCGTTCGAAGCTCTTGCGCTGGGTGATGTCGCGCATGATCATCATGATCAATTGCGCTCCGGTATAGCCAACAAAAGGCACCGCGGAGTATTCCACCGGCGTGGAGGCGATCAGGCCTTCGATAATGGTGTCTTTGCCGTTGGGCCCCGCTGAGACCTGCAGCTTCTCCAGGTATTTGTTGCAGGCCTCTTTCAAGCCCTCGCAGGTAGACGGCGAGCACGGTACGCCAAAGCATGTCTTGGCGCTCCTGTTCATGTACTGCACGGAGCCGTCGTCACTGAGCAAAAACACCATCTCGGGCATGGCTTCAAGCAAGGTCTGCCAGTTGGTGCTGAGCCGCTGGACTTCCTCTTCGGCGTTGGCAAATGTTTGGTGTTTATAGGCCATGTGTCGCAATATATCCACAATGATGAACTAAATTTTTGTATATTACCATTATCGACAGTGAATGCCTATTTTTTTCCGGTATTTTGAACTTTATATGATTGTTTTTTTGTAACCATCGGCAATGCAAGAGAAAAGTCATGTGAGTTGTCTTGCCTATTTTCCGGAAAATGGGTGCGGAGGGCGGCCACCAGCTGGCGATGGCCAGCGGGAAAAGGATACTCCCCGAGGCGGTCCAGAGACACCCAGGCGTAACGGCTGGCTGCGGTCAGAACCGGCTCCGCGGCAGAGGAGGGCAAGATGGACAGAAAGCCATGGAGGGTGACGCGATAGCGGGTGTAATGGTGGGTGACCGTGGCCAAAGCGGCCAGGTCGCTGATTTCCCAGCCGGTTTCCTCCCGGATTTCGCGCCGCGCGGCTTGCTCGGGAGATTCTCCTGCTTCGAGCTGGCCACCGGGAAATTCCCACAGGCTGCCCCAAATGTCGTCGGGCATTCGCTGCTGAATGTAAAAGGCATCTCCCTTGCGCAGAATGGCGCAGGCCATGGTGATGTCAATTTTTTTCTGTTTGCCGGTGGGTACGGGGCGGAACTCGACAGTGTCGGCCCGATGGGCTTGACAGTACGGCTGGAGCGGGCAGGCTCCACAATTCGGATTTTTGGGGGTGCAGGCCAGTGCCCCCAGTTCCATCAGCGCCTGGTTGTGGACCCGGGGAGAGTTCCGGTCGAGCAGGGTGTCGGCCATGACGGCCAACTGTTTTTTGGTCGTGCCCAGCTTGAGGGGGCGGTCGATATCGGCCAGACGGGCAAAGAGCCGCTCGACATTGGCGTCCAGGAGCGGATACGGTTGGTTGAAGGCGATCGACAGGATGGCCGCGGCGGTGTAGGGGCCGATGCCGGGAAGGGCGAGCAGGCGCTGGCGCACGTCCGGTATCCCGGATGCGCCGGACGCGATCAGCAGTCGGGCGGTCTGATGCAGGTTGCGGGCCCGGCTGTAATAGCCCAATCCTTCCCATGCCTTGAGAATGGCCTGCTCCGGAGCGTCGGCCACTGCGGCCAGATTGGGAAACCGGGTGAGCCAGCGCAAAAAATACTGCACAACCCTGTCCATCTGGGTCTGCTGGCCCATGATTTCTGCAATCCAAACCTGGTAGGGGTCATACGTCTGCCGCCAAGGCAAAGGCCGCTGATGGACCGTGAACCACTGGTGCAGCCGCCGCTGCAGTTCAAGTATTTCCGCAGGATCTGTCTTCTCGGTCATGCTCATGTGCGTATTGTGGACAAGGTGTTTTCGGTCGTATCATTGGCAAGCGGTCTTTTCTCAGGTGTTGCGCCACTGCGCTCCCCTCCGGTGCTTCCCGGCGGAATCGGTGGGGCGCAAGGGGTCCATGGTGCTTGAGACACTCGATCAAATCCCATTCAACCAAATTCAGTCCGAGACAGCGCGGTCAAGGGGAGATTGATCACCAAAGCTCTGAGCCGGTTTTGCCCTTGGGGATACGGCGTGGCAGCCAGGTCGAATGCAGATCTCAGGATAAAGGCCAGCGGTTGTTTTCGCACGGGGTCGCGATGATCCATGCTCGGAGCCCATTGGTTTGAATGAGCGTTAGCCGGAATCACCGTACCACCAAGCAGCTCTCTGAGCCCTCTTTTATTGGGCATCTTTTTGCCAATCGATCCATTGCCTCGGGCGGACAGAAGGTGGGTGGAAAAAAGCCGGTTCATCCGGTAACCGTGTATCGGGAGTTTTATTTTTTAAAAATAATTTTATATTTGTTTTTGTGTTGAGCGCATCGGGCGCCAATCCGATTGCCGGTGAGAAAGGATCAAGGGCCCGGTGGACATGATCAACACGAAAAAACCCCGATCCATTCTCCTGGCCCTTGCCAGGCCCATTGTTGAGATTTTCTTATGCTACCCCGCGCCATCCGCATACTGATCATTTTTTTTATTTTCGGCCTGGGGCGGACGCTGGCGCCGGCCGCTGCCTGGGCACTCGTCCCGGATGAGGTGGCGGTTGTGGTCAATACGGCAGTCGGCGACAGCCTGGAATTGGCCAACTATTACATGCAGCGGCGCCGGATTCCGGCCAGCCATCTGATCCGCCTCACTGTCACCGCCAACGAACGCTGTTCGCGGCAAGAGTATGATCATAAGATCAGGGAGCCCGTGCGCCGGGCCCTGGCAAAGCTCGACCCGGAGCGGCGCATTCGTTGCCTGGTGGCGATGTATGGCCTGCCCCTGGCTGTTCAGCCGATCCCAGCCAAGCAGGAGGATGAGCCGCATGCCCGGAGTGGCTTGGAAGAAACCGCGGCCGCGGTCGATTCCGAACTCGCTCTGGTCCTGGCCGACGACTATCCCTTGGCAGGTTGGTTGCCCAATCCCTATTTTATCGGCTTTGACGGCAAGGCCACCACCCTGGCACGGGACGAGGTGTTGATCGTGGCCCGTTTGGATGGACCCGATCCAACGACGGTACGGCGGATCATCGACGATACCCTCTTTGCCGAAAAGAAGGGGCTGAGCGGCCGGGCCTATTTCGATGCGCGCTGGCCCAGGCCGACCGCCACCAAGCTCGAAAGCTATGCCTTGTACGACGACTCGATCCACGCGGCGGCGCAAGGCGTCCGGGCCAGCGGCCGGATGGAAGAGGTGCGGCTTGACGATAAGGAACAGCTCTTCCAGCCCGGCGATTGCCCCAAGGCCGCGCTCTATTGCGGCTGGTACAGCCTGGCCCACTATGTCGATGCCTTTACTTGGGTGCGGGGGGCCATCGGCTATCATATCGCCAGCGCCGAATGCGCCACGTTGAAGAAGAAAGATTCGCTCGTCTGGTGCAAGCGCATGCTGGAGATGGGCGTGGCCGCCACCATTGGCCCGGTGAACGAACCCTATATCCAAGCCTTTCCTCCGCCGGAACTGTTTTTCACCAAGCTGGTCGAGAGCTCTCTCAGCCTGGGCGAGACCTACCTGGTCAGCCTGCCTTTTCTCTCCTGGCAGATGGTCCTGATCGGCGATCCCCTGTATCAGCCGTTTTCACCGCGCTGAGCTACTGGTCCTTTTTACCCCGGCCAAGCCACTCTCCGGCGGATTCCCCTTTGCAAACAAGGGTGGTGTGGTAGAAGGGGATTTTTGGTTTTACAATCCACCCGGGCTTTGATGAATACGCACCTGATCCGCCAAATTTTCTCGCCGAGCATGCTGGTCGCCCTGTTGATGGGCTTTGCCTGCGGCATGCCGCTGTTGCTGACCACCACCCTGCTCCAGGCCTGGATGACCGACCAGGGAGTCGATCTGACCACGATCGGTCTCTTTTCCCTGGTGGGATTGCCCTACACCATCAAATTTCTGTGGGCGCCGATCTTCGACCGGTTCACCTTGCCATTTTTGGGGCGCCGGCGGGGATGGCTGATGGTGGTGCAGGTGCTGCTGATGTTCGCCCTCATCGGGCTGGGGTTGACCGACCCCGGCCAGACGCCGTGGCTGGTGGCAGTGGCCGCCTTTTTCGTCACCCTGTTTTCCGCCTCCCAGGATATCGTGGTCGATGCCTACCGGCGGGAAGACTTGAGCGATAATCAACTGGGGCTGGGCAGTTCCCTCTATGTGATCGGCTATCGGGTGGGCATGGTGCTGGCCGGCAGCGGCGGCCTGATTCTGGCCGACCGGCTCGCCTTTGACCAGGTCTATCTGCTGATGGCGGCCTTGCTTCTCCTGGGCGTGGTCACCACCCTGCTGTGCCGGGAACCTCCGCAGACCAAAGGCGCTCCCCGGACGTTTCGGGAGGCGATCATCGAGCCTTTTGTCGACTACTTCAGCCGCGACCGGGCCCTCTGGTTACTGCTCTTCATCCTGCTGTACAAATTCGGTGACCAGATGGCGGCGACCCTGACCACCCCCTTTTATCAGTCCCTGGGATTCAGCAAGTCCGAGATCGGGGTGGTATCCAAGTTGTTCGGTCTCGGGTCGGCCTTGGCCGGTGGCCTG
>WRKE01000174.1 GCA_009778235.1 Pseudomonadota bacterium | reverse complement strand
CCGGCACCCGGCCGACCGAGCCGCTGGCGATGTTGCGGGCAATGTCGACCACGTCGGCGGCCACGGCGCTGCCGGTGGGGATCATGCCCGCGCCGAGCCCATACAGCAAAACCTTGCCCACGGTGTCACCCTGGAAATGGATGGCGTTGAAGGCGCCGTTGACCGAGGCCAGCAGGTGCTGCTGCGGCACCATGGTGGCATGCACCCGGGCCTCGACATGGTCGCCCCGGTTGCGGCTGATGGCCAACAGCTTGATCCGGCAGCCGAATTCCCGCGCCAGTTCGATGTCCATCGGCTCGATCTGGGAAATGCCCTCGGTGGCGATCTGCTTGTGGGTGATCGGCATACCGTAGGCAATGGTCATCAGGATGGCCAGCTTGTGGGCGGTATCGATCCCTTCGATATCATAGGTCGGATCGGCCTCGGCGAATCCCAGCTTTTGCGCCTCCTTGAGCACCTCGGCAAAGGCGACCCCCTCGTCGGTCATCCGGGTGAGGATGTAGTTGGCGGTGCCGTTCATGATCCCCATGATCGAGAGGATCCGGTTGGCCACCAGCCCTTCCTTGAGCGCCTTGATCACCGGGATGCCGCCGCCGACGCTGGCCTCGAATCCCACCTCGACCCCCTTGCGGCTGGCGGCGGCGAAGATGTCGGCGCCCTCCTGCGACAACAGGGCCTTGTTGGCGGTGACCACATGCTTGCCCGCCTCGATGGCCCGCATGACAAAGGTCTTGGCCGGTTCGATGCCGCCGATCAGCTCGACGATGATGTCGATTTCCGGGTTGTTGATCAGCTCCATGCCGTCCTTGCTCAAGGGGATGTCGCTCAACCGTTCCGGCAGCGCCGTGGCGTGGTGGTCGGCAATGCCCGCCAGACGAATGGACATCCCGGTCCGCTTGACCAGCCGCTCTTGCTGCGACAGCAGCACTTCCGCCAATCCCTTGCCCACGGTGCCAAACCCGATCAACCCGACCTTAATTTCCCTCATAGCTGTCATCACCTGAAAAAATTGAAAGAAGAGACGCATCTGAGCCGTTTTCTACTCTCTTTGGCGCGCCTTGTCAAAAAGTATGCTCCGCCTCTCCGGGCCGATAGACGGCAACCCGCCGGCTGCCGCCGATGGCCGCCCGCCGCGATGCGGCCATGCGCCGGGACTTGCCGCCGCCCGTTCCCGGGCCGGCCCCGCTCATCACTTCGCCTGATTGTTCCCATCATTTTTCATGGCGCATTCACCTAAGGTACGGTATATTCTTGGGTTGATGAGAGGTCATTCATTTTTTCACTCTGCCTTTTCCCTGCAAAATAAAGGCGTTATCAAACAATTCTTCGAACAAGACATGGAGGAATCCAGCATGAACATCCTGACTTTCGGCCCGAACGGCAGCGGCAAAGGCACCCAGGGCGCCATCATCAAGGAAAAATACGGCATCAACCACATAGAGTCGGGCGCCATTTTCCGTGAGCACATCAAGGGTGGGACCGAATTGGGCAAGAAGGCCAAGGCCTACATCGATCGCGGCGACCTGGTGCCCGATGAGATCACCATCCCGATGGTGCTGGAAACCCTCGCCAAATCAAAGGAGCAAGGCTGGCTGCTCGACGGCTTCCCCCGTTCGCTGGCCCAGGCCGAGGCCCTGGACAAGGCCCTGAAAGAAGCGGGCATGAAGCTGGACTGCGTGGTCGAGATCGTGCTGGACCGCCAGATCGCCAAGGAGCGCATCATGGGCCGCCGCCTCTGCGCCAATGACAACAACCATCCCAACCATATCGCCTTTGACGCCATCAAGCCGGTGGAAAAAGACGGCAAGCTGGTTTGCCGGGTGTGCGGCGGCGACCTGTCCGCCCGCGCCGACGACCAGGACGAGGACGCTATCAACAAGCGTCACGACATCTACTATGACGACAAGACCGGCACCATGGCGGCGGTCAACTACTTCAAGAAGCAACAGGCTACCCCGGTGATCTCCGTGGACGGCGCCAAGGCCATCAAAGAGGTTTCCGCCCTGATCATGCAACAGTTGCCGTAAACAGGATTTGCTTCTGTTCGACCCCAAAACGTTTCCGTGTCGTGTTCGGCGCGGAAACGTTTTTTGTTTTTATTTGACAGCACCGGCTTTTCTTATATGGTGGCCCAATGAACTCTCTGCTCTCAACCAATCTGAGCCAGTCGATCATGGCCAAGGAGGCCTTGGTCAAAGAGGCCGGCGGCGACATCCTCCGGCTGACCGACTGGATCTGTACGGTCTTTGCCAACGGCGGCAAATTGCTCATTTTCGGCAACGGCGGCAGCGCGGCCGACGCCCAGCACCTGGCCGCCGAATTCGTCAACCGTTTCCTGATCAATCGCCGCCCTCTGCCGGCCCTGGCCCTGACCACCGACACCTCGGTGCTCACCTCGATCGCCAACGACTTCTCTTTCGAGCTGATTTTCGCCAAGCAGATCCAGGCATTGGGCAAACCGGAAGACCTGGCCCTGGGCATTTCCACCTCCGGCACCTCGGCCAATGTGGTCAAGGCCATGCGGGCGGCGCGGGACATCGGCATGAAAACCGTGGCCCTGACCGGCGGCACGGCGCGTCCGGGCGGCGATCTCGCCGCCATTTGCGACCTGGTGATCAACGTGCCCGCGGATGCGACCCCCCATATCCAGGAAGCGCATCTCTGGCTGGAGCATGTGCTCTGCGAGATGGTCGAGCGCCGGATGTTCGGCGCCCCCTGATTTTTTCGTTTGTTTTTTCTGACCCACCCGATCATTGATCCGCCCATGACCAACCCGTATCCCGCTCCGCTCGATTTCAGCGACCTGCGCACCTATTCCGTCCATGACCGCCACTCCAAGGTCAAAATCGACGATTTCGCCACGCCGGTTACGCCGGGCATGACCGTGCGCCAGTTGCTGGCCGCCCTGCCCGCCCAACTGGCCGGGGCCGACTTTCCCGAACTCATCCGGCGGATCGCCGCCGCCCGCCGCCAGGGCCGGCCGGTGATCCTCGGCATGGGGGCCCATGTCATCAAGGTGGGGCTTAATCCGATCCTGATCGATCTGATGCAACGGGGCCTGCTCTCCGCCATCGCCTTGAACGGCGCGGGCATCATCCATGACGCCGAGATCGCCATGGCCGGCCAGACCTCGGAAGAGGTTGCCAATGTGCTCGGCGACGGGGCCTTCGGCGCCGCCAAGGAGACCGGCGAGGTGCTCAACGCGGCCATCACCGACGGGGCAAACCGTGGCATCGGCATCGGCCGGGCCGTGGGCGAGGCCCTGCTCAAGGCCCGCTTCCCCCACAACAACCAGAGCCTGCTGGCCATGGCCGCCCAATTGGGGGTGCCGGTGACCGTCCATGTAGCCATGGGCACCGACATCATCCATATCCATCCCTCGGCGGACGGCGCCGCCATCGGCCGGGCCGGGCACCACGATTTCCGGCTCTTCTGCCGCCTGGTCAGCGAATTGGAGGGCGGCGTCTACCTCAATGCCGGCTCCGCGGTCCTCCTGCCCGAGGTCTTTCTCAAGGCGCTCACCGTGGTCCGCAATCTCGGCCACCAGGTCAAACGCTTCACCACCGCCAACTTTGACTTCATCCGCCAGTACCGCCCGGCAACCAACGTGGTCCACCGACCCACCCTGGAAGGCGGCAAGGGCTTTAACTTCACCGGCCATCACGAGCTGATGCTGCCGCTCCTGGCCGCCGCCCTTGTCGACGAAATTGACAAATAACCGCACAGGCGGTATATCGCCGCGACCGCTTTTCACGGATCGATTGTTTCGCCACAGGACCGGCATATGAAAACATCGTTGCGCATAGGGACCCGCGCCAGCCTGCTGGCCGTGACCCAATCCACCTGGGTCAAGGACCAGATCGAGCGGGCCCATCCGTCCATCCGGGTGGAGCTGGTCAAGATCACCACCAAGGGTGATCGGATTCTGGACGTGCCCTTGGCCAAGGTCGGCGGCAAGGGGCTTTTTGTCAAGGAGATCGAGGACGCGCTCCTGGCGGGTGAAGTCGACCTGGCGGTCCACTCGATGAAGGACGTGCCCACCGAGCTGCCGGCCGGATTGCATATCGGCATCATTCCCCAGCGCGAAACCGCGCGGGACGCCTTTTTGTCGGTCAAATACGATTCGATCGCCGCCCTGCCCGAAGGCGCCAAGGTGGGCACCTCCAGCCTGCGGCGCCGGTCGCAGTTGGCGGCGCTGCGGCCTGACCTCAGCATCGTCGACCTGCGCGGCAACATCGACACCCGCCTGCGCAAGCTCGACGACGGCCTCTTTGACGCCATCATCCTGGCCGGCGCCGGACTCCATCGCCTGGGGCTGGCGGCCCGCATCACCGCCCTGCTTGACCCGGACCTGATGCTCCCGGCCATCAGCCAGGGGGCCTTGGGCCTCGAACTGCGAAGCAATGACGCCGAGCTGCTGGCGAATTTGCAATTTCTCCACCACCCGGCCACCGCCGTAGCCGTGGCCGCCGAACGGGCCTTTCTCCTCCGCCTCGAAGGAGGCTGCCAGGTGCCGATCGGGGCCCACGCCACCTTGGCCGGCGACACCCTGACCTTAACCGGCCTGATCGCCAGGGTCGACGGCCGCGAACTGATCAAAGATCAGGCGGCCGCTTCGGCTGAAGAAGCCGCCAAGCTCGGCTCCACCCTGGCGGAAACCCTGCTGGCCAGGGGGGGCAAGGCCATCCTCGATGCGATCTATTGCGCCGCTTCTTCCGAGCGCTGAATCATTTTGCTTAAGCGATAATCCCGTGACAACAAACGCCTCTTCCTCCCCTGCCAAGACCGGCAAAGTGTATCTGGTGGGCGCCGGTCCCGGCGATCCCGGCCTGATCACCCTGCGCGGCAAGTACCTGCTCGAACATGCCGAAGTGGTGATCTACGATTACCTCGCCAACCCCAAGCTGCTCGACTCGGTGCCGAAACACGCCCAACTGATCTATGCCGGCAAGAAAGGCGGCGGCCTGCACGCCTTTACCCAGGAAGGGATCAACCGGCTGCTGGTCGACCATGCCAAGCGGGGCAAGATGGTGGTGCGGCTCAAGGGCGGCGATCCCTTCATCTTTGGCCGGGGCGCCGAGGAAATCGAGGAACTGGTGGCCGAAGGGATCGATTTCGAGGTGGTTCCGGGCGTGACCTCCGCCACCGCCGCCGCCACCTATGCCGGCATCCCCATCACCCACCGCGAGTACACCGCCTCGGTGGCCTTTGTCACCGGCCACGAGGACCCGACCAAAAAGTTTTCCAACATCGCCTGGGACAAACTGGCGACCGGCGCCGGGACCATTGTCATCTACATGGGGATCAAAACCCTGCCCGACATCACCCGCAAGCTGATCGATCACGGCCGCTCGCCGGATACGCCGGTGGCGGTGGTCCGCTGGGCATCGACCCCGCAACAGCGCTCGGTGGTCGGAACCCTGGCCACCATTTGCGAGGTGGTGCGGCAAGCCGACATCAAGCCCCCGGCCCTGATCATTGTCGGCGAGGTGGTCAAGCTCCGCTCCACCATCGATTGGTTTGAAAAACGGCCGCTGTTCGGCCGGCGGATCGTGGTCACCCGGACCCGCGAACAGGCGAGCGATCTGGTGGCCCAATTGGAAGAGCAAGGGGCCGAGGTGCTCGAATATTCCACCATCCAGATCGAGCCGATGGACGACTTTGCCATCCTCGATGCGGCCATCGCGGCCATCGGCAGCTACCAGTGGCTGCTGTTCACCAGTATCAACGCGGTCACCCATTTCTTCCGGCGGCTTTTCGCCCTGGGCCACGACAGCCGTCTGCTGGCCGGGATCAAGATAGCCGTGGTTGGCCGGGCCACGGCCGATGAATTGGGCAAATACGGTCTGTTGCCCGACCTTTTGCCGGAAAAATTCACCGGCGAGGGATTGGCCGAGGCCCTGATCCAGCAAGGGATTGCGGATTGCCGCCTCCTTTTGCCCAGGGCCATGCGGGCCAGCGAGCTGCTGCCCGAAATGCTCACCGACGCGGGCGCCCGGGTGACCATC
>WRKE01000173.1 GCA_009778235.1 Pseudomonadota bacterium | reverse complement strand
GCCAAATCCCTTGGAATCATTGAACCATTTTACCGTTCCTTCTGCCATTTCCGTTCCTCCTTGTGTCAACGAGCTTACTCTGACCTGGGTTGCAGGTCATCTCTGGATGCGGGTTTATACGCCAGATAGCCGAAAGAGGCAGGAAGAGCGCCCTGCCCGGTATCTGGACGGTATGACCCCTAAAAAAAATCATATTGTTTCCTGGCCAGCTTCGGTCTTTATCCATATCCCCACCACCTTGCCTGTAGCGCGCCTGCCCGAAATCGTGGCGACAGGATGCGGGGTCGGCCGGAAAAGACGGCTGCTTGGGGGCATGGGGTGCAAGTAGACTGAGGGGAATGTGGTTCATTCAGTGGAGCGGCACAGGGAAATATCGGTGTAGCAGGCAAAGAAATGATGTTCGACAATGGGTGGAGACTGTCGGGAGAGGGAACAAATGTTATATACCCCAGATTTTCGAACTGTTTTGCCTGGAAGGGAATAAAAAAAAGTATTGCCCGCATGGACGTTTCACGAGTTATCTACCGTAAACGCCCTTGAAACGCCAGATGTTTTTTGCTTGCCTCGGTTTTTCCCCTCTTGCCCAGGCGCGGCGGATCAGACCGGGGCCGTTTGCTTGAGCAGGGGAAATCCCATCGCTTCCCTTTGCTCGACGTATCGCTGTGCCACCTGGCGGGCAATGTGGCGGATCCGGCCGATATAGCGGGTTCGTTCGGCCACGCTGATGGCCTTGCGGGCATCGAGCAGGTTGAAGGTGTGCGAACATTTGAGGCAGTAGTCGTAGCCGGGCAGGATCAGATTTTTTTCGACCAGTTTCAGGGCCTCGCGCTCGTAGGTGTCAAAGGCGCGAAACAGCTCGGCCACATCAGCCTCCTCGAAATTGAAGGTGGAGAACTCCCTCTCGGCCTGGTGAAAGATCTCTCCGTAGGTCACCTCCGCATTCCAGGCGATGTCGTAGACGGAATCCACCTTTTGCAGATACATGGCGATCCGTTCCAGGCCATAGGTGATCTCGGCGGTGACCGGCTTGAGATCAATGGATCCAGCCTGCTGGAAATAGGTGAATTGGGTGATCTCCATCCCATCCAGCCAAACCTCCCAACCCAGTCCCCAGGCCCCCAGGGTGGGCGATTCCCAGTCGTCCTCGACAAAGCGGATGTCATGGGCCAAGAGGTCAAGGCCGAACCGTTTCAGGCTCTCCAGGTACATGGCCTGCACATCCTTGGGCGAGGGCTTGATCACCACCTGGTACTGGTAATAGTGCTGCAACCGGTTCGGATTCTCGCCGTAACGGCCATCGGTCGGCCGCCGTGACGGCTGGACATAGGCGGCTTTCCACGGTTCGGGCCCCAGGGCCCGGAGCAGGGTGGCGGGGTGGAAGGTGCCGGCGCCGACTTCCATGTCGTAGGGCTGCATGACAATACAGCCGGCGGATGCCCAATAGCTGTTCAAGGTGGCGATGATATCCTGAAAGTACATGGTGCGGTCTTTCCAATATTGATTGTTCCGGGATCGTGGCTA
Source organism: Pseudomonadota bacterium (assembly GCA_009778235.1). Lineage (GTDB taxonomy): Bacteria > Desulfobacterota > Desulfobulbia > Desulfobulbales > Desulfobulbaceae > Desulfobulbus. The sequence continues at coordinate 4,482 of WRKE01000173.1, read as the reverse complement.
CAAGTATGCGGCAATCTACCACAGGCCGCGGCCACGGTAAACGAAATTGTCGGCCGCGGGCCGGCGCGGCCACGGCCGGTCCCCGGCAAGGCGCGGGGCCGGGGAGTGGATTGTCCCCAGGCAAAGACAGGGCTCAATGGAACCACAATTTCTTCGCATTCGCGGGGCGCGGATGCACAATCTGAAGAATATCTCCGTCGATCTGCCGCGCAACCGGCTGATTGTCTTCACTGGCCTGTCCGGGAGCGGTAAATCGACCTTGGCCTTTGACACCCTCTACGCCGAAGGCCAGCGGCGCTACGTCGAATCACTCTCCACCTATGCCCGCCAGTTTCTCGGTCAGATGGACAAACCCGATGTCGATCTGCTGGAGGGACTGTCGCCGGCGGTCTCCATCGAACAGAAAACCACCAGCAAGAATCCGCGCTCGACCGTGGGCACGGTGACCGAGATCTACGACCATCTCCGCCTGCTGTTCGCCCGGGCCGGCCAGCCCCACTGTCCCCAATGCGGCCAGGCGATCCGCTCCCAGTCGGTGCACGACATGCTCGAATCCCTGTTGGCCCGGCAGGAAGGCGAGAAGGTGATCCTGCTGGCGCCGCTGGTGACCGGCAAAAAGGGTCAGCACGAGCAGATCCTGCAACGGCTGCGCAAGGAGGGCTTTGTCCGGGTACGGATCAACGGCGAGGTGCGCCAGTTGGGCGAAGAGATCGTTCTGGACAAAAACAAGCGGCACACCATCGAGGCGGTGATCGATCGTCTGGTGATCAAGGCCTCGATCCGGCGGCGGCTGGACGAGTCGGTGAGCACCGCCGTGGCCCTGGGCAACGGCGCCATGCTGGCCCATTTCCCCGACAGCGGCGAGGAAATACTGTTCAGCGAGTCGGCTGCCTGCCACCAATGTGGCATCTCGGTGCCCGAGCTTTCCACCCAGTTGTTTTCCTTCAACAATCCCCAGGGGGCTTGTCCGGTGTGCGACGGTTTGGGCGTCAACCAGTTGATCGATGAGCGGTTGATCGTGCCTGACGAATCGCTCTCACTGGTGGACGGCGCCATTGTGCCCTGGACCCGGCGGCGGCTTTCCACCCAGGCCGATCAATGGATTTCGGCCTTTGCCCGCCATTACCGGTTCGATCCGAATACCCCCTTCGCCGCCCTGCCGTCCAAGGTCAGGGAGGGGCTCTTGCACGGCACCGGCCGGGAAAAGCTCGAATTCGTGCACAGCCGGGGCAGGCGTACCCTGGCCTCGCAGATCGCCTTCGAGGGGATCGTGCCCCGCCTCAACCGGTTGTTCCGCGAGACCACCTCTGCCCGCCTGCGCGAGGAAGTGGAAGGATTCATGGACGAGCGAGGTTGCCCGGACTGCCAGGGCGCCCGGCTCAAGCCCGAGGCCCTGGCGGTGCGGGTCGGCGGCTGGTCGATCATCGAGCTGTGCCGGATGGCCATCGAGCAATTGATCGAGGAGTTGGAGCATCTGGCCTTTGAGCCGCGGCAGGCGATCATCGCCAAGCCCATCCTCAAGGAGATCCGCGAGCGGCTCTTCTTCCTCCGTGGGGTGGGGCTGGGCTACCTGTCGCTCGACCGCAAGGCGGGCACCCTCTCCGGCGGCGAGGCCCAACGCATCCGGCTGGCCTCGCAGATCGGCTCCGGTCTGGCCGGGGTGCTGTACATCCTCGACGAACCGAGCATCGGCCTGCATCAGCGCGACAACCACAAGCTGATCAAGACCCTGGTCAATCTCCGCGACCTGGGCAATACGGTGATCGTGGTCGAGCACGATTCAGACACCATCGCCCATGCCGACCATGTGCTCGACATCGGTCCGGGCGCGGGCGTACACGGCGGCGATATCATCTACTCCGGCCCGGTTCCGGGCCTGCTCGACTGCGAGGCCTCCCAGACCGGCGGCTACCTGTCGGGTCGGCTGAAGATCGAAGTGCCGGCGAGCCGCCGTCCGGTCGGTGACCGGGCCCTTGAGGTGCGGGGCGCGACCATCAACAACCTGCGCGATTTCAAGGTTCGCTTTCCGCTGGGGGTGATGACCTGCGTCACCGGGGTTTCCGGTTCGGGCAAAAGCTCCCTGGTGATCGAGACCCTGTTTCGTGAGGCCCAGCGGTATATTGCGGACAAGAAGGGCTACCTCAGGGGCAAACACCTGTTGTATGGCATGGAGCAGCTCGACAAGGTGATTGACATTGACCAGAGCCCCATCGGCCGTACCCCTCGCTCCAACCCGGCCACCTACACCGGGGTGATGACCCCCATCCGCGAGCTGTTCGCCCGCCTGCCGGAATCGCGTGCCCGGGGCTACCAGCCGGGCCGGTTCAGCTTTAATATCAAGGGCGGCCGCTGCGAGACCTGCGAGGGCGACGGCGTCATCCGCATAGCCATGCATTTTTTGCCCGATATCTACGTTACCTGCGAGCGCTGCCAGGGCCGGCGCTACAATCAGGAGACTCTGGATATCCGCTACAAGGGGAAAAACATCGCCGAGATCCTGCGGATGACCGTGGAGGAGGCCCTGGCCTTTTTCCAGAACGTGCCGCCGATCGCGGGCCGGCTTTCGACCATCGTCGATGTCGGCCTGGGCTATCTGTCCCTGGGACAAAGCTCGGTGACGCTTTCCGGCGGCGAGGCCCAGCGGGTCAAGCTGGCCAAAGAGCTGAGCCGCCGCTCCACCGGCCAGACCCTCTACATCTTGGACGAGCCCACCACCGGCCTGCATCCGGCCGATATCCAGCATCTGCTCCGGGTTCTGGGGCGGCTGGTCGACGGCGGCAACACCGTGGTGGTGATCGAGCACAATCTCGATGTGATCAAGACCGCCGACTACGTGATCGACATCGGCCCCGAGGGCGGCAGCGGGGGAGGGCAACTGGTCGCCACCGGCACCCCCGAGGCGATCGCCGGCGTCGCCCATTCCTACACCGGCATGTTTCTCAAGCAGTTCCTCAACGGTGATTAAGCGGTTTTTTCATTGTCTTTCCGGCGCATCCCCTGGTAGGATGACCTGATTAAATGAACCACTGGTGTTGCGTAACCCACCAACTTTAAATAACTTCCACCACAAGGACCAACCATGGCCGAGCAGACTCCCAACCAACAGGACATCCCAATTTTTCGCATGCAGAAGATGTACATCAAGGATTTTTCCTTTGAGAGCCCCAATGCCCCCAAGGTGTTTCTGGCGCGGAACCAGGACCCCAAGGTCGATTTCAACCTCCAGTTGAAAAATCAGAAGATCGACGATGACCACAGCGAGGTGTCCATCGCCATCACCGCCAAGGTGCTGGACAAGAACAACGATGATTCGGTGATGTTCATCGTCGAGATCGAGCACGGTGCTGTTTTCCTGATGAAGAATATTCCCCAGGAGCACCACGATCGGGTGCTGGCGGTCGACTGCCCCCTGATGCTGTTTCCCTTTACCCGTCAGATCGTCTGTCAGGCCGCGGTGGATGGCGGCTTCATGCCGTTCTTGATGGAGCCGATCAACTTCATCGCCCTCTACGACAACGCCCAACGACAGCCAAAGGATGCGTGATGCGCTGGCGGCATGGTGCCGATGCCTGAGACGACACTGCCTAAAATAAGAAGGGATACAACATGGAACGCGGTGAGTATTGTTTGGCGCCGTTGTCAGCGGAACACGGCCCGGACGTTATCCGTCTTTTCAATCACTACGTCGAGGCCGATTTCTCCGCTTATTTCGACCGGCCGATGCCGGAGGCGTTTTTCGGCCGGCTTCTTGAAATGACGCGGGACTATCCCGCGTTTGCGGCGCTGGACGCTTCCGGCGCGGTTGTGGGCTTCGCGTTCCTCCATGCCTACCATCCAGCGCCAACCCTCGCGCGCACGGCAGAAGTCACCTATTTTCTCGCGCCGGAGCATGTGGGTCGCGGCCTCGGGCACCGCCTGTTGGAGGCGTTAATTGATGGCGGCCGTAAACGGGGGTGCGACAATTTTGTCGCCAGCATTTCCTCACAAAACGCCGGTAGCCTGGCGTTCCATACACGCATGGGCTTCATTGAATGCGGACGGATTGCCAGGGCCGGAACCAAGTTCGGCCAGGAGTTCGATGTGGTGTACATGCAGCGCCGGCTGCCGCAGGAATGAGCCCCAGGCGGGCCATTGTGGTGTTGAGTATGAATGTATCGACAACCGAGTAAACCAATATTGTACGCGGCGCTCCTGAAGCGGAAAACCGGCGACCACGCGCTTTCGTGTGGCCGCCGGTTTTTTTTTGTGGACTTGGCGTGCTGAGGTGGGATGGACGATCCGCCCCCGCGCCCCCAATGGATGCGCCTATACGCCTTGTCTATCCAACCATGAGCGAGGTTGCCGGGATTACGCTCCGCTGCATCCCTGCTTCTGCTTCAGGGCAATCGCAACTCCCCGCGCCTCATCGCCCGAGTCATACTATTTCCTCTTGCCAATGCAGTAGGCCACGATAGGAACGTATTGAATTTTAATGTAAAAAAT
>WRKE01000172.1 GCA_009778235.1 Pseudomonadota bacterium | reverse complement strand
CCTGGTGCTGACGATCTGGTCCGGCATTGATTACTTTTACAAACTGCGCAGGATTTTTCTCGAAGACCAAGCGTAAACAGATCGCGCCCACGCAACCCTCCCATAATCTCTTCCACCTCGGGCAGGGGCCGACAATTCTGGCCTCTTTCGCCAAGCCGGTCCTGTGCCCACCGGTGGCCAGCGCGCCAAGCATCACACAAAGACCTAACTCCAACTCACCATAGGTTTCCGCCGCTACGCTGATCGCCTTCGAACTGGCGGCTCTGCTCCAGGTAATTGCCGATAATTGCGGCCACTTCTTCCGGGGTATCGACCAGATGAAAGAGATCCATATCCTCAGGTGCGATCGATTTGTGGGGCAATAGCTCCGTCCGGATCCAATCGACCAGCCCCTGCCAGTAGCTTTTGCCGAACAGGACGATGGGAAATCGCCGGATTTTTCGGGTCTGGACCAGGGTGAGCGACTCGAAAAATTCGTCCATGGTACCGAAGCCGCCGGGAAAAATGACATAGCCCACGGCAAAGCGGACAAACATCAGCTTGCGAATGAAAAAATAGCGGAAGGTAAGGCTGCGGTTTTGGTAGTGGTTGGGGTGCTGCTCCCGGGGAAGGACGATGTTCAGTCCCACCGAGGTGCCGCCGGCCTCGAAGCAGCCCCGGCTGGCCGCTTCCATGATGCCGGGGCCACCACCGGTGATCACCGCCAGGTTCATTTTGGTGAGCAGCCCGGCCGTGGTGCGCGCCGCCGCGTAGTAAGGCGTATCCTCCTTGAAGCGGGCGCCACCGAAGATCGAGACCGCCGGCCCCAGATCGTTGAGGGTTTCGATGCCGTCAATCAGTTCGGCCTGAATGCGGAATACGCGCCAGGCCTCCGAAGTCTTGAGATCGTCCATGTAAGCCTGAAAGACAGAACAGGCGAAGGGGCATTTCTGCCCTCCGCCTGTCGTCTGGTTGGTTTCGCCCTTTGAGCGCTGGGCCTGCGGGCGGTGGTTGATTACAAAAGACTCTTGAAGAAGTCGTTCCCCTTGTCATCCACCAGGATGAAGGCCGGGAAGTCGACCACCTCGATTCTCCAGACCGCTTCCATGCCCAGTTCCGGATAGTCGATGCACTCGACCTTCTTGATGTTCTCTTCGGCCAGCAGCGCAGCCGGGCCGCCGATGGAGCCGAGGTAGAAACCGCCGTGCTTTTTGCAGGCATCGGTGACCTGCTGCGAGCGGTTGCCCTTGGCGATCATCACCATGGAGCCGCCGTTGGCCTGGAACAGGTCGACATAGCTGTCCATACGGCCTGCCGTGGTCGGGCCGAAGGAGCCGGAGGGCTTGCCGGGCGGGGTCTTGGCCGGGCCAGCGTAGTAGACCGGATGGTTTTTCAGGTAGTCGGGCAGCGGCTTGCCGGCGTCAAGCAGCTCTTTCCATTTAGCGTGGGCGATGTCGCGGCCGACGATGATGGTGCCGGTCAGGGACATGACGGTGGAAACCGGATACTTGGTCAGCTCGGCCAGGACCTGGGCGATGGGCTGATTGAGATCGATTTTTACCGAATGGCTGCCGGTGCGGTTGCGGTATTCCGCCGGGATTAGACGGCCTGGATTGTCGTCCATCTGCTCGATCCACAGACCTTCCTTGTTGATCTTGGCCTTGATATTGCGGTCGGCCGAACAGGAAACGCCCATACCCACCGGACAGGAGGCGCCGTGGCGGGACATGCGGATGACGCGGATATCGTGGGCAAAGTACTTGCCGCCGAACTGGGCGCCGAGGCCGAGTTTCTGGGCCTCGATCAGCAATTCCTCCTCCAGTTTCAGGTCGCGGAAGGAGCGGCCCAATTCGTTGCCGCTGGTGGGCAGGTGGTCCAGGTACTTGGCCGAGGCCAGCTTCACGGTCTTGAGGCAGCTCTCGGCCGAGGTGCCGCCGATGACAAAGGCGATGTGGTAGGGCGGACAGGCGGCCGTGCCCAAGGTTTTCATTTTCTCCACCAAGAATTTCTTCAGGGTGCCGGGGTTGAGCAGGGCCTTGGTCTCTTGATAGAGATAGGTTTTGTTGCCGCTGCCGCCGCCCTTGGCCAGAAAAAGGAACTTGTATTCGTCGCCCTTGGTGGCGTAGATGTCGATCTGGGCCGGCAGGTTGGTCTTGGTGTTGACCTCATCGTACATGGTCAGCGGCGCGTTCTGGGAATAGCGCAGGTTTTCCTCGGTGTAGGTGGTGTAGACGCCGGCGGAGAGCATCTCGGCGTCGTCGCAGCCGGTCCAGACATTCTGTCCCTTCTTGGCCACGATGCAGGCCGTACCGGTATCCTGGCAGATCGGCAGCACATAGTCGGCCGCCACCTCGGCGTTGCGCAGCATGGCATGGGCCACTTCCTTGTCGTTGCGCGAGGCCTCCGGATCGGCAAAGATTTTCGCTACCTGCTCGTTGTGGGCCGGGCGCAGGCGGAACGATACCTCGCGCATGGCCTGGTTAGCCAGAACCTTCAAGCCCTCTGGATCGATCTTGAGAACCTCCTGGCCGTTGAAGGTGTCAGTGGCAACATACTTCCGGGAGCCTTCCAGCAGCCGGAACTTGGTGCTATCCTGGCCGAGCGGGAAGGGATCCTGATAGACAAAACCTGCCATAATTATGCTCCTTTTGGTAAAAAGACGACGATAAGGGGCCGGCTGAACCAGGCCTCCCAACAGACAAACAACTTAAACCGCTGTCACAACGAACAGTGGGCCGGGCAAATGATCAGGGTATTTTTACCCTGCAGCGGCGACAAAGGCAAGATGGGATGCCGGATTGGGTGATTGTTTAGGTGTAAGAACGGGGCGGGGAGGCGCTAAACCAACTCCGCCATCACATAATTGGCCAGGGGCAATCCCTTGGCAGTGAGGAACAGTCGGCCGTTTTGCTGGGCGAGTAATTGTTGGGTAAGGAGACGGGCGAGGGTGGCCCCGTAGTACTCGGACAGATCGATGCCGAACCGCTGTTTGATCCCGGCAAGCTCAATTCCTGCGGTCATCCGCAGCCCCATGACCACTGTTTCCCGGCAGGCGGCTTCGTGGTCGAGGCGTTCGATCTCGCTCCATCCTGGCAAGCCTGCTGCCACTCTGTGGCAAAAGGTCGAAAGATCGGCCGCAGCAAACCGCCGCTCGCCACCCAGGCAGGAAACCGCACCCGGCCCCAGCCCCAGGTAGAAGCCGTTGTGCCAGTAATTGAGGTTATGGCGGCACTGCCTGCCCCTGGCTCCATAGTTGGAAATCTCGTAGCGGGCCAGATCGCTGCCCATGGTGGCCGAGTCGATGGCAGCCATCATCCCTAGAATCTCGTCTTCGGCGGGAAGGCGCCAATCGCCCCGCTTCGCAGCCTGGGCAAAGGGCGTGCCTTCCTCAATGGTCAGCTCATACATCGCCAGGTGAACCGGGGCAAGTGCCATGGCCTGGTCCAAGGTGGCCTGCCAGGAATCCACGGTCTGGCCGGGCAGGCCGTACATCAGGTCGAAACTGAGGTTGTCAAACCCGGCCCGGCGGGCTGCGGTAATGATTGCCCGGGCTTCGGCGCCGCTATGGATGCGGCCGAGCAGGCGTAGCTGTACATCGTCAAACGATTGGACGCCGATGGAGAGCCGGTTGAATCCGGCCCGGCGCAGTTGCGCCAGATCCATTGCCTCGACGGTGCCGGGGTTGATCTCAACGGTGATTTCCGGCTCCTCGGCGGTAAAGGTAAACAGGCCTCTCGCCTCGGTCAGCAGGTCGGACAAAACCGAAACCGGAAGCAGCGAAGGCGTGCCGCCCCCGAAAAACACGCTGCCAAAGGTGAGCGCCCGCACCTCGGGAAGGATGGCGGTGGAACGCATCTGCGCCTGGGTTGCGGCAATAAACAGGGTGATCTCACCTGGCTGCGGGGGGAAGGAGTAGAAGCTGCAATACGGACATTTGTGCCGGCAAAAGGGGACGTGCACATAGAGTCCGGCGTTGGCGGCAAGCTCCATCAACTGACCTGGTCGAGCAGGCGGCGGCAATCCTCCTGGATGCGCGCCATGATTCCCTGGTCGGCAAAGCTGTAGACCTGCTCGCCGCTGCCGATGATCAGGTGATCGAGGAGCCTGATGTGCATGAATGAGCAGACCAGATGGAGTGAGCGGGTCAGTTCCACGTCCTTAAGGGAGGGGTTCAAGTTGCCGGAAGGATGATTGTGGGCGAGAACAAGGGCGCTGGCGTTTCGGGCCAGGGCGGCCTTGATCAGTTCGCGGGGATAGACGGTGTTAGTGGTCACCGTGCCTTCGGCCGCCACTATCGAATCGATGATCGCATGGGCGGCATCGAGGAAAATCACGGTGAGCACTTCATGTTGCAGCCCACGCATGGAATGGATCAGGTAATCGGCCACCTCGCGGGAGGAACGGACATAGTGCTTGCCGACAATCCGCTGGCGGAGGTAGCGCCGTGCCACCCCCTGGATGAAGCGGAGGGCGAAGATGTTCTTGGGGCCCATGCCCTTGATCTGCTGCAGCTCGGCCGGGGCGGCGTCGAGCACCGCGGGCAGGGTATCGAACTGGGCGAGTGCCGCCCGGGCGGCCTCCTTGCAGTCGGCGCGCGGGGTGCCGAAGGTCAGCAGTAGTTCGATGATCTCGCTGTCGGTGAAGGCATCAAGGCCTTGGGCAAGAAACTTGTCGCGGAGGCGCTGGCGATGGCCCTCACCCTTTTCTTGCCAGTCGCTCTTGTGCAAAGGGATTCCTTCTCTGGAGTTGCAAGGGCAGCACTGGCTGGCATCGGCCAAGGCGTGCCATGGCCGCAACCGCCCTTTATCTTGCCGGGCGCCCGTGCAGGCGGCCAAGCGGAGGTAACAGCCCCATTACATGGTTAAAAATCCGGACAATTCCTTGCGAATCCGAGCCAGGGTCTCGGCACAGGGATACTCTTCGTTATTGCGCACCCGTTCATACATGGTCTGCGCCTCCTGGCCCAACTCGGTCAGGCCGCATTGCTGGATCATGCCCTTGATGGTATGGCAGGCCAGGTTTAAATCCTTCTGGTTCTGCTCGGCCAGTGCCTTGTCGGCCAGGTCGAGATATTCGTTTAAGCTTCGGCGGGCTGAATTGACCAATTTTGCGACCTGAGCATCGGGCAGGCGGGTCGATTCCTTGATGCTGCGAGCGATTTCTGCCGCCAATTCCTCTCCGCTTTTCATTGTATCCTCCTGGCATGGGGCTGGTTCCGGCGATTGGGATGGGGTCGCGGATTCCGCCGGCTGGGCATCCTGACCTGAGGGCATTTCCGGAGACTCGGACGAAGCGGGCTGTGCCGGGACGATACCATGGAAACGTTGCTGCGCTTCTATCCGGGGGAGCAGGTCACTCATTGTGGCCATGAGTGATTGATATTTAAAGGGTTTGCTGACATAGGCGTCCATGCCGGCCTGTAAACATTTTTCCCGGTCTTCGCTCATGGCGTGGGCGGTCATGGCCACAATCGGGATATGTCCGCCATCCAATTTGCCGCGCAGAACCTCGACCAGCGCGGTCGGAACGGCCTTGGTCGGCGCCTCACCCCGCTCTATATCGCGGATGATCTCGGTGGCAGTGATGCCGTCCATGCGCGGCATTTGCACATCCATGAGAATCAGGTCGAATGCGCTCTCCGCCAGGGCCGACAGGGCTTCGAGGCCGTTGTTGGCGGTGGTTATCTGGTGACTTTCCTCCAGCATCATGCGCGCCACATCCCGATTCATCTGGTTGTCGTCCACGACCAGGATTCGCAGATCTTGGATGGACTGGATCTGGGACAGGGTGGAAGTCAGAGTGGCGAGATCTTCCTCTTTTGCCGGCTCAGTGGGAATGACGATGTGGAACGAGGTGCCGACGTTCATAACGCTGTCTGCCCAGATGCGTCCGCCCATCAGCCCGACAAGCTGCCTGGAGATGGCCAGGCCAAGACCGGTGCCGCTGTATTGCCGGGAATAGGAGGAATCGACCTGTTCGAATCGGTTAAAAATGGAGTCGAGTTTTTCTTGAGGAAT
>WRKE01000171.1 GCA_009778235.1 Pseudomonadota bacterium | reverse complement strand
AAACCCAGGCATGGTTTGAAACTTCCGGGTTCTTCCGGGTATCGGCGTCATCGTCTTTCCGCATGGTCAAGCCTCATTGAATATTAGTGCCAACAACGGTTCTTCATTACAAAATCTATAGAACGGCGTTTACCATTGTCCAGCGGTCCGCAATCCGAACTGTGTCATCCTCCTCGGCTCGCGCCTGTTTCAACGAATGACACTGTTCAGATTAGAAAGATCGAACTGGATTACTTCCGTCTGATCGACCAGAAAATCATCAGTGACTTGGTGAGTGGAATCGTTTCGTGCACGGTTTCGAGCGGTGATGTGGCACTCTGGGTCCGTAGGCGACGGCAAGGTCACTGGTATTGTGAATACAGCCAGTTATACGAGGCTGTCGATTATGCGGCCCAGTTCTTTCACGCCCTGGACGAAGCCAAGCACCCAAGAGTGCCCACCCATGAGCAAAAAGTCTTTCAGCTTATACCAAGATGATGCGAACGGTAGAAAAGAGAGTGGTTCGCCTGTAGGGCAGTGCAAAAAAACGTCACAAAGGACAGGGAGCGCCCTTGATGGTACAACTGTGGGTATATCAAGCTCAACTGATTTTTTATTTTTGTTATTTCAATATGTTATCGTATAAATCTTACTCCCTCTCTCGCCATACCCCCACATGGACGGTTGATACCCTCATACCCCCGGCCAGCCATGCTGACCGGCACCACTATAAAAAACACCAAGCCAAAAGAGAAGGATTATTAACTATCCGACAAAAGGGCATGCACCTGTTTTGTCACCCGGGCAGGCGGCAAGCTGTGGCGGCTTGCGTATCGCTTTGGCGGGAAGCAAAGACTGCTCGACATGGGGCGGTATCCGGAAATCATCCGCAAAGAGGCCCGGAAACAACTTGCCCGGCAAGAAACAACATGGGGCCGGCCAGGCTGAGGTTTGAGGCGAGTCCCCGTTGCCCGGCCCAGTTGTGCCATGCCTGCCCGTTTCTTTAAGGAAAATGGATGACGTCACCGGGGGATGACGGGTATGATTGCAAAGCTTTTGGCACATTGGCACGTCTCTGGGGAAGGCCATGCACGATCAGGCAATCAAGATACTGGAGAAACAGCGGCAGGATCTGGTCGTCCGCGTCCTGAAGAAGCACGAGGAGATGGAGGCATCCCGGTCGTTCACCGAACGGATCCTGGCCGGCATCTCCGAGTTGTTTCTCCTTATGGACCATGAATTCAAGGTCATCCAGACCAATCGGGAATTCCTGCAGCGGACAGGCTTCAGCATGGATACCGGACGGCGCCTGACCTTATCGGATCTGGTCCGGCCGGACAAGGCGGAGACCATCCGCCAGGCCTTTGCCAAGGGGGAGTTCACCGAATTCGAGGCCCAGCTCGCCACCGCCACCGGACAGAGTCTGCCGGTGAAGATGCGCGGCTCCACCCACGTCAATCCCAACGGCCTGGTGCTGCACATGCTGATCTGCTCCGACTGCAGCGAGTTCTACGACCTGATGACCGAGCTGCAGGAAGGGCAGAAACAACTCATCCATTCCAGCCGCCTGGCCAGCCTGGGCGAGATGGCCGCCGGCGTGGGCCATGAACTGACCCAGCCGCTCAACGCCATCCTGCTCTTTGCCCGCAACTGTTTGAAGGCCTTGGAAACGCCAGGCGATCATGCCGACATGCTGCGGGAGAACTTGGCCATCATCATCGACCGAGTGAACAAGGCCTCGTCGATCATCGCCACCATGCGGAGTTTCGGCCGCAAGGACGAGGAAAAGCAGGCCCCGGTGGAACTCAATGGACTCATCCGCAAGATCTTGAGCTTTTTGGAATCACAGTTGCGCCTAAGCGAGATCGTCCTTGACCTGCGCCTGGCCAACCAACCCTGCGAAGTCCTGGGGGTGGAGGTCCGCCTGGAGCAGGTTTTCCTCAATCTGGTGCAAAACGCCATCCAGGCCATGGGCCGGGTGGACACGCCCCGGTTGACGGTCACCAGCCGCATTGCCCACAGCCTCAACCTGACCACCATGCTGAAGGAGCCCTACGTGCTGGTCACCGTGGAGGACAACGGCGAGGGTATTGCCGAAGAGCTGCTGAAAAAAATTTTCGATCCCTTCTTCACCACCAGGGAAGTGGGGACCGGCATGGGTCTGGGTTTGTCGATCGTCGACCGGATTGTCCGCGGTTTCGCCGGCTATATCGAAGTGGAAAGCGCGCCGGGACACGGCTCTTGTTTTACGGTCTATATCCCGCAACATGTGCGGGATGTTTCCCCGGATTTGCGGCGGAGCGGGACAGCATGAAGAGTAAGCCCAGTAAGTTGCCCATCCCGGAAATCCTGGTGGTCGATGACGACCTCTATCTGCTGGCGGCGATCAAGCAGACCCTGGTCCTCAACGGCTATGCGGCGCAAACCTTCGCCAATCCGCTTGACGCCCTGGCCCGCATCGATGAACATATCTATTCCGCGGTTCTGGCCGACATCCGCATGCCCGAGATGAACGGCCTGGCGCTGTTGGAGCGGATCCTGACCAAGGACCCCGACCTGCCGGTGATTCTGATCACCGGCCACGGCGACATCGGCCTGGCGGTGGAGGCGGTCAAGCAGGGCGCCTACCATTTCCTGCAGAAGCCGGTGGACGAGGGCATCATTCTCGCCACCCTGGCGCGGGCCATAGAGCGACGGCGGCTGGTGCTGGAAAACCGGCACCTTGCGCGGCAACTGACCGCGACCCGCGAGGGGCGGTCTCACTTCTACGGTCTGGTCGGCAGCCATCCGGCCATGCTGGCGCTGTATACGCTCATCGAGACCATTGCCCACGAAAGCGACCCGGTGCTGATCATCGGCGAAACCGGCACCGGCAAAGAGTTGGCGGCCAGGGCCCTGCACGCCATCGGCCGTCCGGAAGCCGCGCCCTACGTGGCGGTCAATATGGGCGCCCTGCCGGCGGAGATGATCGAGTCCGAACTCTTCGGCCATGAAAAGGGGGCCTTTACCGGCGCAATTCACCGCAAGATCGGTAAGTTCGAATACGCAGGCACCGGCACCCTGTTCCTCGACGAGATTTGTTCGATGCCGGCCCCGTTGCAGACCAAGTTGCTGCGGGTTCTAGAGGAACGCACCTTCACCCGGTTGGGCGGCAATGCGGCCATTCCCCTCAAGGCGCGGGTGATTACCGCCACCAACCGTGATTTGGGGGCAGAAATCGACCGGGGAGCCTTTCGCCAGGATCTCTACTTCCGGCTCAATGTCCTGCCGGTGCACCTGCCGCCGCTGCGGGATCGCAAGGAGGACATTCCGCTTTTGGTCGAGGCCTTTTGGGCCGAATACTGCGACGACCAGCACGGCGAGGTGCGGCCCTGCTCACCGGAACTGATCCGGCGGCTGATACGGCAGGACTGGCCGGGCAATGTCCGCGAACTGCGGAACTTTGTCCGCCGGTATTGCGTGTTCGGCGGCAAGGAACCGATGGCGGCCGGATCGCAGTCGTCGATGACCAGTGACGCGGATTTTCCCGATGTATCGTGGAAAGAATATATGGAGCGGCAGGAACAACACTACATTGAGCAGATGCTCAGGCGGGCCGGCGGCCGGGTCAGCGCCGCCCACCGGGCCATGGGCATCTCGCGCAAGAGCCTGTACGACAAGATCAACAAATACAAAATCACCCTTCAGCAATTCCGGGAAGAGGAACCTGGAGGCTGAGCATCCGCCGGACCGGGTATGGGGCCAACAGCGGGTTGGGCGCCACGGCTCACCACCACCATCAAGGAAACCATGAAACGAATCGAACTGTCTGAAACCAGGGAGTTCAGCCCCCTGGGGATGAAAACGATCCTCTTGCACGATTCCGCGCACTTCAAAATCATCAACTTCAATCTCAAGGCGAACGCCTTGTTTCCCATCCATTCCCATGACCTCGACGGCCAGTTGTCCATTCTGGTGATCGAGGGCGAGGGATTGTTTCTCGCTGACAACGAGGCGACCATGCCCGCCAGGACCGGGGACATGCTCATCTCCGACATCCGCGAGCCGCACGGGGTCAAGGCAATCACCGACATGCGCATCGTGGTGACCATCGCCCCGCCCATCTGAACCATTGCTACTCTTGCCGCGGCCGCTGAGTTGTTGGTCCAAGGAGTTCCAGCAAAGCGGCGCAGCGGTCGGCAACCGGCCGCTTGCCGCCGAGTTCAGCAAGGATGCTTTTGATCCGTTGCCGGTCCTGGCTGGATAGCGGACCAGGCCCCCGGAGCAGCGCTTCGCCTTGAGCGGCGACCGCGGTGAAGAAGTCGGCCCGGGGCGTTCCCTGGCAGCCCTGGCGGATGTGGCTGTACCAGTCCTCGGCCGTGACTGGTATCCTTTCCTGTTCCGGCTGGGGCGAGGATGCTGCCATCTGCGCCGGGGCCGGTGGAGCCGCGGGCAGGGTCTTGACCTCCTGTTGCCGCTCCTGGCGATGTCCTGTCTCGACATCTTGTCTGGCGGCTGCCAGGTCGGCTGCCTTTTCCTTTATTTCCCTCTGATCCCGCTCCCTCGCCGTGGTGGCGGCCTGCGGCGCCGCTTTTCCGGCAATATTTGCGCCCTGCCCATCGGCTCGATGCCCGGCCTCGCTCTTGGCCTGCTGCCGCATGGCCATCTTGGCCGGTTCAACGGGCCGGGCGAGAGGTTCCGGGGCCATAAGCGGCTGCTCCAGGGGCGCGGGCGGCGCTGGTTCGGCCTGGGGTGCTGCGATGTCGGCGGCTGGAGCCGCGGCCTGATGCTCCATGGTCTTTTCCTGGGGAGCGGGCAGGTTGATTGGGCCCCGCTGGGTGAAGGGCAGGTTCAATATCAGGGCCACACTGGCAGCCGCCGCCAGCACTGAGCCCATGGTGGTCAAAAAACGCGGCTTGCTGACCAGCCGCAGCAGGGTGGTTTTTCTGTTAAGCAACAAATTTTGTTGCCATTGCCGGTCCAGTTGCAGCCACTGACCATAACAGGTCTCGCAGTCCGCCAGATGCGCCCGCCAGGTCTTGGCCTCCTCTGGTGCCAGCCGGCCTTCGACCAGGGCTGCCAGCGTTTCCGCCGAAGGACATGGGCCCAGAGGGCCGGGCGGCTCGCTGGTCAGGACCAACAGGGCCAGCCTTCGATCCGCGTTTTTTTTGTCTTCGTACTCGTTCATGCGCTAGCTCATGGTTGAGGGGCCTCTGTTCATCCCTTGAGTTGTTGGACGGTCGCCAAACCCCATTGTGTCGGGCGATCAGGTCAGTAAAAGCCTTAAGTCCTCTTCCAGCCCGGCCGCGGCCAAATCCTGCCGCAGGCGAATCAAAAGCCGCCGCAGCCGTCCGTGCGTCTGGTGCCGGTTCCAGCCGAGCAGCCGGCCGGCCTCGGCCACAGTCACCCCGTCCCGATAACAGAGTTTGAGCAACAGTCGCTCCTCGGGCGCCAGTCGCAGGGTGGCGGTCGCCATCCGTTTGAGGAGCGGGGGATCGATTTCGCCATCGCCGTCGAACAGCAGCCGGCCGAGCACGGCAAACAGGCGGCGGCGCTCTTCCTGGGCCAACTGCTCCTCCTGGAGCGAGCAGTCGCCCTCTGTCCCGGACACCATGACGGTCTCGTCCAATTCGACCCACTCGCCCGAACGTTCACCGCAATCGGGTATTTCCCCAAGAATCTGGTAGGCGGCCTCCTCGGCGGCCCGCATCGGGCCAGCCAGGCCGTTGCCGGCCACGGCCACGGCCTCGCCCGGGGTCAAGCGTTCCAAGCAGAGCAGGCGAAAGAGGGTGAGCCAGATGCCGCCCAGGCGGCAAATCCAGGCGGGCGGCTTGACCCGGCCGAAGCGTTTGCGGGCAAAATCCTCCAGCAGGCGTAAGCTGAGGGCGGTGATGTAGGTGGTCAGGGTCGAGCGGCCGGCAAAGGCGCGGAGCCGGCGCCAGTCGTCGCTGGCCAGCCCCTCCATGACAAAAAGCGCCGCTTCTTCCGCCACCGCCCCTTGGGGAAAGCGGCGCGCGGCCAGCCGGTTGA
>WRKE01000170.1 GCA_009778235.1 Pseudomonadota bacterium | reverse complement strand
GGTTGCCGTGGTGAAGAATCAGCCGTTCAAGAGCTTGATCGAGGTGACCAACCTCATCGGCGGCGAGGTCGCGAACAATCAGGAAGCTCGGGCCGGTTTGCAAGCCGCGGTCGCTCTCCTTAAGGATATCGATTTGGAACAGATCCCGGCACAGGGGATCGCACTTACTGAAAGCGAGGTCGCACATGTCGCAGCTTGATATTCTTCTCATAGTTCTCCGAGTTGCCTTCGGAGCCTTTGTGCCGCTTTGTTTCATCGCGGTGCTGGTCTGGATGGAGCGCCGTGGTGCTGCCTTCTTTCAGGACAGATCGGGCCCCAACCGTGCCGGCATCTTCGGCTTCAGGGCCGCTGGTCTGGTGCAGAACCTCGCCGATGCAGTCAAGTTGATCACCAAAGAAGACATTATCCCGGACCATGTCAGGCACAAATTCTATTTTGTCCTGGCTCCGGTTATTGTGTTCACCATTGCCGTGGTTTCCTTTGCCGCCGTCCCCTTTGCCGATGCCCTGGTCATCAACGGCACAACCTATCTCATGCAGGCTATCCCCACGGATCTCGGTATTCTCTGGTTCCTGGCTCTGGCTGGTTTCGCGGTGTACGGCATTATTCTGGCCGGCTGGTCTTCCCACAATAAGTACGGGGTGCTCGGCGGATTGCGCGCCGCCGCCCAGGTCATCAGCTATGAAATCCCGATGGGGCTGGCCATCATCAGCGCGCTGGTGGTATACGGCACGGTCAATCTCACCGAGATAGCCCAATACCAAGGACAGCTTCTTTTCGGATTCATCCCCATGTGGGGGGTGGTGCTGCAACCCTTGGGCGCCATTATTTTCATCGTTGCCGCCTTTGCCGAGGCAAACCGTACCCCATTTGACCTGGCTGAAGGTGAGAGCGAGTTGGTCGCCGGGTTTCACGTCGAGTACAGCTCGATGAAATTCGGCATGTTCTTCATGGGCGAGTATGTGGCCATGTTCACCTCCAGTGCGATCATCGTCACCTTGTACTTCGGCGGTTACCAGATTCCCTGGTTCTCCACCGAGACCCTGGTCAATAACGCCAGGGCTGTCACCGTGCTGCTCATGTTGCTGATGCCTGCATTCGCCTGGGTTTTCGCCCTGTGGATGGCCAAGAACAACAAGAGCCACTATGACCGGCCCAACGATCCCAGGGTCTGGGAAGCTAAGATCTACACCAAGCTCCTCTGGGTTACGGTCGCGGCGCTTGAGATTGTGCTCTTCGTCTATCTCATCGCCGTTTCCGGTGGTGATGCGGATCGCATCCTGGTCGCCTTGTTGCAGATCATCACCTTTCTGGTCAAGACAACACTGATGTGCTTTGTCTATGTCTGGGTACGGTGGACCTTGCCCCGCTTTCGCTATGATCAACTGCAGAAATTGGGTTGGCAAACTCTGCTGCCGCTTTCACTGCTGAATATCTTTGTCACAAGTGCAATCGTGGTTGCATTGAGTTAATAAAGGAGCTGGCATGAGTGGAAAAGTAAAAATTATGGAGCGCAAAGGCAAAAACCTTTGCGAGCGACTGTACCTGGTCGAAGTCTTCAAGGGAATGGCGGTGACCTTCGGTCACTTTATCTCCAACTTCCTTGACAACTCAAAACTCTATGTTCGGCATTATCCCGAACAAAAACCCGAAATCCCAGCGCGGTGGCGCGGTCGGCATCGTCTGACCACCCATGAAGACGGCACCATGAAATGCGTGGCCTGCTTTATGTGTCAAACCAACTGCCCTGCCAAGTGCATCATGATTGAAGCCGGCGAGCGGGTTGACGGCCGGACAGAGAAAATGCCGGTTCGGTTTGATATCGATTTGCTGGAATGCATTTACTGCGGCTACTGCGTCGAAGCCTGCCCCATGGATGCCATCCGTATGGACACCGGTATCTTTGCCGTGACCGGTACCGACAGGCCATCGTTTGTAATGGGACTCGATGCACTGCTGGCGACACCGGGTGCTTTTTCCGAAGAAGAGTACAAGAAAGGGGGCGCTTGATACCATGTTAGCCGACGGTCTATTCATATTGTTTTTTGCGCTTTCCGTGTTGGGTGCGGTTGGACTGGTCCTGTTCCGACACCCGATGAACGGAGCGATGAGCTTTGTCGTTACCCTGATTTCCCTGGCAGGGTTGTACGCACTGCTGTCAGCGAAACTGATTTTTGCCCTGCAGTTGATTGTCTACGCCGGGGCGATCATGTCGTTGATCGTTTTCATCATCATGTTCCTGAACATCCAACCGGATGATCTGCCCCGGGAAGAGACCACATTGCTCTATGTTTTGGGCGGCGGCATCCTGGTGGTGCCCATCGGTTTGTTCCTGGTCAAGATTGTCGCCAGTCTGCCTGAGCAGGCGATTGCAATCATGGGCAATGATTTTGGTGGCGTCAAGGAAGTCGGACTTCTTCTGTTCCGTGACTGGCTGATTCCGTTCGAGATTGTTTCGCTTCTCCTGCTGGTCTCCTTGGTTGGTGCTGTCATCCTTGCAGGTAAACGGGGGGTCACGAAATGATGCATGCCTATCTCTATCTCAGCATTATCTTGTTCTGCCTTGGCATTGTTGGCGTGGTGGCCAGGCGAAACGTATTCACCGTGTTCATGTCCATCGAGTTGATGCTGAACGCCGCCAATCTGGCTTTTGTCACCTTTGCCCGGGTGCATGAGGGTATGGATGGGCATGTTCTGGCGATGATGGTGATGGCGGTTGCCGCCGCAGAAATGGCCGTGGCGCTTGCCGTTGTGATCCTGCTGCACAAACACAAGAGCAAGCTCGACACCAACGTGTTCAGTTTGCTGAAGGGGTGATTCCATGGAACAATGTGTCGATTATTTGGGATTGATCCCGCTTTTTCCCTTGCTGGGCGCGGTCCTCATCGGACTGTTGCATGTCTTTACCTGCAAGCGGACCGTCTTGCCGGAAAAGGTTTACGGCATTCTGGCCTGCATTGGCCCGGTCCTTTCCTTTGTCCTGGCCCTCAAGGTTTTTTTCGCCCTGAAGGTGTTGGCGCCGGAGGCACGCTTTCTCTCCCATAAGGCGTTCACCTGGTTCAGCGTCGGCGACCTCCATATCAACATGGGTTTCCTGGCCGACCCCTTGAGCTGCTTGATGCTCCTGTTCGTCACCTTCATCGGTTCGCTCATTCATATCTATTCGATCGGCTACATGGGAGGAGACAAGAACTACGGCAAATTCTTTGCCTACATGAACCTGTTTCTGGGCAGCATGCTGGTGCTGGTGCTTGGCGACGGCCCGGTCGTCATGTTTGTCGGCTGGGAAGGTGTTGGTTTGTGCTCCTACTTGCTGATCAGCTTTTACAGCGAGGACCGCTCCAATGTTCTGGCCGGCAACAAGGCCTTCATCGTCAACCGGGTCGGCGACCTCGGCTTTGTGCTGGGCATGGCGTTTCTGTTCTGGGGAATTGGCGCGAGCGGTTTTGACTACCTTGCCTTGAAGGCCAATGTTAAACACTTAGAACCGACCATCGCCCTGATCGTTTGTCTCCTGCTCTTTGTCGGCGCCACCGGCAAATCGGCCCAGATTCCCCTGTATGTCTGGCTTCCTGACGCCATGGCCGGCCCCACTCCGGTTTCGGCCCTGATCCATGCCGCCACCATGGTTACCGCCGGCGTCTACATGGTCGCCCGCTTCAGCTTCCTCTATGCCGGGGTTGAACTGGCCGGCAACATCGTCGCCTGGATTGGCATGCTCACCGCCTTGCTGGCGGCGATCTTCGGCATGTTTCAGGCAGACATCAAAAAGGTGCTGGCCTACTCCACGGTCAGCCAGTTGGGATACATGTTCGCCGGCGTTGGCGTTGCCGCCTACTCGGCCGGTATCTTCCACGTCTTTACCCATGCCTTTTTCAAGGCCCTGCTCTTTCTTGGCGCCGGCTCGGTCATCTATGCCCTGCACCATGAGCAAAACATCTGGAAGATGGGCGGCTTGAAGAACAAGATGCCCAAGACCTACATCACCATGCTGATCGGGGCGCTGGCCCTGGCTGGCTGTCCGCCTTTCTCCGGATTTTTCAGCAAGGATGAGATCCTGTACAGCTCTCTGGCCACCGGTCATTTCGGTATCTGGGCCGTGGGCGTGCTGGTTGCCGGGATGACGGCCTACTATACCTTCCGGATGATTTTTGTGGTCTTCCACGGCGAGCCGCGTGACCATCATGCCTATGAACATGCGACCGATGCGCCGCAGGTGATGACCGTGCCCCTGATTATCCTGGCGGTGGGCGCGCTCCTGGCCGGATTTTTCAACCTGCCCGGGATTTTTGGCGGAGATCAGATGGTTTCCCACTGGCTGGCCCCGAGTCTGTCTGAGCACCATCATGCCAGCGTTGGCCTGGAACTGCTCACCATTGTCGCCAGTGTCGCGGCCGTTGCCCTCGGTATCTGGAAGGCCTACACCAAATTCGGACAAGGCGCTCCTGAACCTTCGTTTTCAGGATTTGCCGATTTTGCCTATCACAAGTTTTATGTTGATGAACTGTATGACCGGATCATCGTTCAACCTTACAAAGCTATCGGCTCTAAGATCTGGCAGGTGATTGACCCCAATGTCACCGATGCCCCGGTCAAGGGTGTCTCCAGATTGTACATGGTACTTGGCACTGCCTTTAAGGTCTTCCAAGTTGGCTACGTCAGGATCTACGCTCTTTATATGGTCCTTGGGCTGAGTATTATGAGCCTGCTCCTTTCTCAATCGCTGCACTGATAGAGGGTGAAAGAATGTTTGAACATGTCCTTTCCGTCATAATTTTTCTGCCCATTGTCGCCGGGTTGCTCTTGCTTGCGTCGCCAGCGAGCAAGGTGATCGCCCGTTTCACAGGGCTTGCCGTTTCCCTGGCCACGCTTGTTCTGAGCCTAGACCTCTATTTTGGCTTCAAAGGAACAGGGCTTTTTGAGTGTGTCGAAAACATCCCGTGGATAGAATCCATGGGAATTTCCTACTCCCTGGGCATCGATGGCATCAGCCTGTTCATCCTCATGGCCGGATCGGTCCTGCTGCCCCTTGTCTACTTCGTCTTTGGAACCAAAGAAAAAGGGTACTATGCCAACCTGCTGATTGTGCAGGGGGCCATGGCTGGGGCGATCTGCGCCACCGACATGATCCTCTTCTACATCTTCTGGGAAGTCATGCTGCTGCCGGTTTTCTTCATGCTCGGCCTCTATGGCGGACCGCGCCGGCTGCCGGCAACCCTGAAGATCACCTTGTACACCATTGCCGGCTCATTACTCATGCTGGCCGCCATCGTCTACCTCGGGGTCAGCTATCACGCCCAGTTCAACGAGTGGAGTTTCGCCATGGACAAGATGGCGCAGCTCAACTTGACCGGCCAGGTGGCGGCAATCGCCTTCTTCGGCTTCATGATCGCCTTTGCCATCAAAATTCCGCTCTTTCCCTTCCACACCTGGTTGCCTGATGCCTACACCGAGGCGCCGACCGCAACAACCTTTGTCCTGTCCGCGGTCATGGCCAAGATCGGTGTGTATGGGGTCATTCGTTTCGTGGTTCCGGTCTTTGATCTGGAGTTTGCCCGGTTTGCCATCATTCTTGCCTATGCCGGGGTCATCGGCATGATGTATTGCGGCCTTGCCGCGATTGCCCAAAAGGATTTCAAGCGGATGCTTGCCTTTTCCTCCGCTTCCCACATGGGGGTGATTGCCTTGGGCGTTTTTTGCATGAACCTCCAGGCCCTGACTGGAAGCATCTATCAGATTGTCGCCCATGCGACCAGCACCGGAGTGCTGTTCTTGTTCGCCGGCATTCTCGAGGAACGGACCAACACCCGGACCATTGACGACCTGGGCGGCATCGCGGCCAAGGCGCCGGTCTTCGCGCTTTATTTCGCCATTGCCATGCTGGCCTCGGTCGGTCTGCCCGGCACCAGCGGATTCAT
>WRKE01000169.1 GCA_009778235.1 Pseudomonadota bacterium | reverse complement strand
CTCATGCCAGGCCGCCTCGTACAAGCGGTTGAGCCGCCACTCCAGCTCAGACCGATAGGCCTCCACCTGCTCCGCCCCGATTCCAGGCGCAACCCACAAGGGCTCACCTTGCCGGACCACAACGGTGGTAAAGGGCAGTGGCACCGCGGTCCGGTCCCAACTGTTGAAGATCAGCACCCGCCGGGCAGCCCAGGCAAAGGGAAAGATGGGCGCACCCGATTTGCTGGCCATGAGGATGCAGCCAGGCTGGGCTTGCCGGGCCGGGCCTTGGGAACCATCGGCCACGATACCGGCATTGAGGCCCTGGCGCAACCGTTCGATCATTTCTTTCAGGGCCTTGACCCCACCCCGATGCGACGAGCCACGCACCGGCACATGCCCCATCAAGCTCGCCAGCCGGGCGATGTATTCGCCGTCCTTGCTGGCACTGACCATGATCGCACCGTTAAGCGCCCTGAAGTGATAGAAAGCAAACAAGAACCCATAGTGCCAGAAGGCGGCAATACCCGCCTTGCCGCTTTGCATGTGCTGCCTAAACGGCCCATCGCCCCGCACCTTTACCCGGCAGGTGGCGAACCACAGCCGGGTCAGGCCGACAACCATCCGGGGCACTATCGCCAGGGTGCATCGATACCAGAAATCAGCCAATTGCCAGCTCCATCATCTTGAGTTCCTTGATCCGGTCCCGGTAACCGGCGGCCTCTTCAAAGGCCAGGTGCCGGGCCGCCTCGTGCATTTTGTTTTCCAACTCTGTGATTTCACGCTTAATCTCCGCGACGCTGTGGTAGACAATCTCTGGCTCGGCCGTCATTGCCACCAATCGGCCAGTTGCATCCTCTGCCCCCACCCATCCCGAGGCCTTGAGATGCTGGGCCATAGTGTCCTTGATCTCCGAAATGACGGTCCGCGGCACAATGTTGTGCCCCCGGTTGTGGCGCTCCTGGATGCTCCGCCGCCGATTGGTCTCGCTGATGGTGGCCTGCATCGACGCGGTGACCTCATCGGCGTAGAGGATAACCATTCCCTCGGCATTGCGGGCCGCCCGGCCACAGGTCTGGACCAGGGAGCGTTCGGAGCGGAGAAAGCCCTCCTTGTCGGCGTCGAGCACCGCCACCAGTGACACCTCCGGGATGTCCAGACCCTCGCGCAGCAGATTGATACCGATCAGCACATCATAGAGGCGCTGGCGCAGATCGCGGATCAACTCCACCCGTTCCAGGGTCTTGATATCCGAATGGAGATAGCGGACCCGCACACCCAACTCCTCGTAATATCTGGTCAAATCCTCGGCCATTCGCTTGGTCAGGGTAGTGACCAGCACCGCTTCGTTGCGGGCGGCCCGCAGCCGGATCTCCTCCAGCAGGTCATCCACCTGGGTTGCGGCCGGCCGCACCTCGATCCGTGGGTCGAGCAGGCCGGTGGGCCGGATCAACTGTTCGACCACCTGGTCTTGGGCATGCTTAAGCTCATAGGGGCCGGGCGTGGCCGACACGAAGACCACCTGGCGGATGCGGCGCTCGAACTCGTCGAAGCGCAGCGGCCGGTTGTCCAGGGCGGACGGCAGCCGGAAGCCGTACTCAACCAGGGTCTGCTTGCGCGAACGGTCACCGTTGTACATGCCGCCGACCTGGGGCACGGTGATGTGCGATTCATCGATGATCAGCAGATAGTCGTCCGGGAAATAATCGAGCAGGTTGGGCGGCGGCACGCCGGGCGGCTTGCCGGTGAGATGGCGGCTGTAATTCTCGATGCCGTTGCAGTAGCCCAGCTCGGCGATCATCTCCAGATCAAACAAGGTGCGCTGCTCAAGCCGCTGGGCCTCGACCAGGCGCGATGCCCCCTGCAATTCGGCCAGCCGCACCTGCAGTTCATCTTGGATCGCCCGCATGGCTACTTTAAGGTTCTCCTGGCTGGTGACGAAGTGGCTGCCGGGGAACACGGCCATCTCTTCGACATCGGCCAGCACCTCGCCCCGCAGAGGGTCGATCAGGGCGATGGCCTCGATGGTGTCACCAAAGAATTCGACCCGTATTGCCCGGTCCTCCTCATGGGCCGGAAAAATGTCGAGCACGTCGCCCCGCACCCGGAATGTGCCTCGATGAAAGGAATAATCGTTACGTTCATAAAGCATGAAAGCCAGCCGCCGCAGCGCCTCCTCCATGGGGTATTCCTCGCCGGTGCGGAGGAAGAGGTGCATGTCCCGATATTCTTCGGGCGAGCCGAGGCCGTAGATGCAGGAGACTGAGGCCACGATCAGCACGTCGCGCCGGGTCAGCAGCGAACGGGTGGCCGAGTGGCGCATCTTGTCGATGGCATCGTTGATCGACGAGTCTTTCTCGATATAGGTGTCAGAGGCTGGGATGTAGGCCTCGGGCTGATAGTAATCGTAATAGGAGACGAAATATTCCACCGCATTGAGGGGAAAGATCTCGCGGAATTCGGCAAACAACTGGGCGGCCAGGGTCTTGTTGGGGGCGATCACCAGGGTGGGACGCTGCACCCGGGCCACCACCTGGGCCATGGTGAAGGTCTTGCCCGAGCCGGTGACGCCCAAAAGAATCTGCTCGCGTACCCCAGCCTCAATGCTGGCTGCCAGCCGGTCAATGGCTGCGGGCTGGTCGCCTGCGGGAATGAAATCGGAAACGATCTCAAAGGCCCGGCTAGTATCGTAGAGGGTAGTGGACACGGCAACCGTCAGCAGGCAAAGGGAAAAAGTTATGGAAACAGTTGCTGGTCACAGGGAAAACTGTGATCAGGCTATCTTGAACCGGAGCGGAGCATGTCTTGGCGAGTCACGCGACTGTTGATCGTCAATCCTTGATGTCGTAGCCGCGAGGCATCTCCATAAGCCGCAATTGCGGATCAACGTGCCCCTTGCGGCGTGCCACGCCATAAGACGTGTTTTCTTCCACGTCTTCATTCCCCCATTGATTCCATCCAGGCCGACGGAAACGGGCAAATAGTTCAAGATATGGCCCAGGGGAGCATGATTCAATCAAATCGTACAGTTCATCGGGCTTGCGTGAATGCTCCCGCTTTCTCGTCGGGAAAAGATTGACCTGCGTTCGTCCCGGCGGAAGGGTGCGCATGTTTCCGCGAACGCCAAAAAGAACAAGCTCTGTGACATTTCTGAAATAGAACCCCACACCTCGGCCGTCAGGTCCACCATCCTTTCGCACCTTGTACCAAACCAAGTTTGATTTGTATGTGAAACCCCACGCTTCCATCACCTTGAGACCTTCCTGGAGGAGCGCATTCGGAACCCAGAGATAGAGATGCGATTTGGCCGCGGCCAAACGAGAAACAGGGAGTTGCACGATTTCTTTCAAAGCCATCGTTGGATATCTGAGTAACCGTCTATGCTCCGGCGCCATCTTTCCTGTGCGATTTTGAAATTGCCATGGTGGATCGGCAAGAATGGTTGAATATTGCCCGGCCATCTTTGCCAATAAATCCTCAGATGGAGGTGGGTCAGCAAGGTTATATATTTTGGAGGTCACGATTCCATTCCCTTTTTCATATAACCACAACGTCTTTTGGTATCCCGGTCAGCAACAAAGGACAGGGATTTCCAACCCCTCGATGCACCCGATCTTCAAGTTTCCGCCAGTGAGTAGTTGCTTCGCCAAATTTATCCGAGACGAATGCATGCGCCCAACCGTCTTCAAACGTACCCTTTGCCGTGGATGCTCGGTCAATTAATTTACGCTGTCGGCGGGTCGGCGAGTAGTATGCTGACGGAGCAGCCGAATTGTTGACACCGTGTTTGCGGGCAAATATCGCCACCATATCGCGGAGTGACTCTTGCAGCGTTAAACCCCTGGTTATGATGGCTCCGATGGAAATCACGCCGTCCGCATGCAATCGCTTTTAACATTAACTTTCAGTGCTGTCTCATAAAAGATCAATAAAAGGGGACTCGGAAAGCTTCTTGGTGGCAGAATGACTTCAGGAAAAGATCATACAAACCAAGGAGATCCGAGCCATGGCCTATGAACCTACAACTCTTCGCAATGACAGCCCAGTGTCGCGTCAGAGCAAGCAGAGTGAAACAATCCAATGAAGGCCGATGCTGGGCGCTCATAAGAAACTGCTGACTTTCATTCATAGTCACTTAAAATAATTGTTGAAATAACAAGAAAAGCAAAAAAAAAGGGCCAGACGCCGTCACAAGCATCTAACCCCTTGATTGTACTGGTCGGAACGAGAGGATTTGAACCTCCGGCCCCCTGAACCCCATTCAGGTGCGCTACCAGGCTGCGCTACGTTCCGGGCAATGGTGGATGTATGTAGCATTGACGATATTGACTGTCAACGCTTTGTTACAAATCGTTTTCTTTTGTCCTGCCGAGCTGAACCAAGATCTCGCGGAGTTCATCTTTAATCCGCGTCAACAACGGGCCATCGGTGATCCGGTCCATGGCGGCCTGGGCGTTGCCCGACGCTGCGAACTGTGGATCAAATCCCATTTGTTTCAGGTGCTTCCTCGCTCCGGAGATGGTGTATCCTTCGTCGTGGAGCAATTGTTTGATCCGCAGGAGATTGTACACGTCCTGCCGCCGGTAGAGCCGCTGTTTGGATGGGCCGCGAAAAGGCTTGATCAGGGAAAATTCCGATTCCCAATAGCGCAAAACATGCGTATCCACCCCCACTAAGTGGCTCACTTCGCCGATCCGGAAATAGATCTTTTCCGGGAGCTGCGGAAATTCCGGAGGTGGTTCCTTCACATCAATCAGCTATTCCTGTCCTCGTTGCCATCCCGGTCGCGCTGTTTGGAGGCCCCATAATAAAAAAGACCTCGAAACGGCCCTACCCCTGCCTCATTTATTCAGCCGTTCACGCAACCGCTTGCTGGGCCGGAAGGAAACCATCTGCCGCTTGGTGATGGTCATCGATTCCCCGGTCCGCGGATTGCGGCCGCGACGCGGGCTTTTGTCCCTCACGGTCAGGGTGCCAAATTGCACGAGCTTGATCGACTCCCCGTCCACCATGGTATTCTTCATGGTGGCAAATACGGTATCGACTATTTCCGCCGCATTCCGCTGGGAAACCCCCAGTTTTTCATTGACGGAAACGGCTAATTCCTTGCGGGTGACATTTCTTTTCTTCATGCTTCGGATCCTTCACGATAACGAGCGTTAAATTCAGTCATCAAGGTGTTGACGATTTTGTCGTGGATTTTATCCACCGATTGGTCATCCAAGGTTGCGGTTGCAGAACGGTAGGTAACGGCAAGGGCTACACTTTTATGGCCTGCTTGAATCGGCTTGCCTCGATATACATCAAAGATCTCGACTGACTCAAGATATTTTTGCTGCTGGCCCTGGATTGCCTGGAGAAGATCACCGGCCCGGACCGCATCCGGCACCACCAGGCTGATGTCACGCTTGACTGCGGGATATTTAGGCAGCGCGGCAAAGCGCGGCGTTTGCCGCTCAACATGCAAGAGTGCATCCAGATCCATTTCAAAAAAATAGACCGGTTGTTTGATGGCAAACCCCTTGAGGGTTTCCGGGTGCACTTTACCCAAAGAACCGATCGCCTGGTCGCCGATACGGATCACCGCCGCACAAGCCGGATCGCAATAGGGTTGCACCTGCTGCGGTTCGGAACCAAAGGACAAAACTTCTCCGGCGCCACCAATCCGCAAGACGGATAAAAGGTTGGTGACCGCGCCTTTGACATCAAAAAAGTCGGCTTCCTGGGCGGCAAAGTACAAGGGTTCGGCCTCGGCATAACGGCGACCGCTGATCACGGCACAGAGATGCAGCCGTTCCTCCGGCTGTCCGCCTTCCTGGTTCTGCAGGAAAATCTTGCCAGTCTCAAACAGACGGATATCCGGGCGCTGGAAATTGATGTTGCGGCGGACATTTTCCAGCAGGCCGGGCAGCAGCAACGAGCGCATGAT
>WRKE01000168.1 GCA_009778235.1 Pseudomonadota bacterium | reverse complement strand
CATAAGCGCCCGAAACCGCCAGGAATAGTTCCTGAAGACCAAAATGCCCGCCCCTGTTTGAAGTCGACAAACCACTGACCACCCGGTTTTCTGACCGCATCGACAAAGACAAAGGGCTGCTCTCCGGAAAAACAGCCGTGCAGATACTGGTTTGCGGCGGACTGCTCAGGTTCGAGCAGGGAAAGCGCCTCTGCCATCGCCGGCAGGCGCCAGTCGGAAAATCCCGCGAACCGGGTGGAGTTGATCCGCTCGATCTCCCGGCGCATCGAACGATGGCTCATGATATCGATGCCACCGCGCTGCCACATCAGCCCAGTGACCCGGTCGCTGATTGTCAAGCCGTCATGGTTGTCGACCAGCACCTTGGCAAAACAGCCCTGGGGATTGCGTTCCTGTTCGCAAAAATTGAAGCGGAGTACCAAGGCGGTCACATCCTCCTCGCTCATCTCGGCCGGCTTGCATGGCAGGATGATTGGCTCCGGAACGGTCAGCACCGCTTCCCGTCCCGGCAGACCGGTGGAGCCCGCCGGGGTGCGGCTCGATTCGAGCAGGGGAATCACCTTGGAATTATCTTTGTTTTCCACCACATTGGCAAGCAACCATTGCTTCAGCTCCTCATTGATGGGATGCGTCCGTTCGAAGCGGGCCACCTTGCCCTGCTCATTGACACAAACACGGACCATCTCCGGCGGCGCCAGGATTTCAGCGACAACCCGGGCATGCTTGATCCCCCGTTCCATCAGACAAAGTTTTGGGGTTTCATCCCAGGCATCGATGAAGAAGTAATAAATCCGTTCATTTTTGCTCCGGACCCGCTCCCGGCCACCCCAACTCTCGAAGGTGCCAAAACTATACTCGGGCGTCATTTCCCAATCGATCGTCGGCAATTCCGCCTGCTGCTGTTTGTTGAAGAGTTCCATCTTGACCTCCGCCAAGGTTGAAAATGATCTGTAAGATCGTTAGATACAAGGCTCAAAGAATTTTTATTCTTCCATATTATAATGATAACAATTCTCACATCAACATGAAAAAAAACTTCTGGACAAAATCAGGCTCACCGTTGCCACTCGGCACCACCATCACCTATCAGGGAGTCAATTTTGCCCTTTTCTCCCGCCATGCCACGGCGGTCACCCTGGTCATAGCCCCGATGGCCAGGCGGCAAGGCGGCTGGATAGAGATCCCCCTTAACCCGCAGGCCAACAAAACCGGCGACATCTGGCACATCCTGCTGAGCGATGCCCCCCTGCCCCTTCTTTACGGTTACCGGGTCGATGGCCCGGATGACCTACAGGCAAGCGGCCACTGCTTCGATGCCAGCCGCATCCTGCTGGACCCCTATGCCAAGGCCATCCTTTCCTCGGATTGGGGGCATCCCCGGACCTACCTCGGCACCGAGCCCTGTTGCCTGTTGGAGAAGCAGGGCTATGACTGGGAAGGAGACCGGCCGCTCAACATCCCCCTGCGGGATTCGATCATCTACGAACTGCATGTCCGGGGCTTCACCCGCCACCCTTCCTCCAAGGTCGATTGCCCCGGCACCTTCAGGGGAATCATCGAAAAAATACCGTATCTCAAAGCGCTGGGCATCACGGCCGTGGAGCTGATGCCGGTGACGGAATTCGACGAGAACGAGCCCATCTTCACCAATCCCCAAACCGGCGAACAGCTGAAAAATTTCTGGGGCTATAGCCCGCTCTCCTTTTTTGCGCCGAAATGCAGTTACAGCAGCGATCTTAAGGCGCCGCTCACCGAGTTCCGCGATATGGTCAAGGCCCTGCACCAAGCAGGGATCGAGGTGATCCTCGATATCGTCTACAACCACACCGCCGAGGGGGGCGCCGACGGACCTACCACCAGTTTCCGGGGCATCGACAACACCATTTATTACCTGCTCGATCCCTGGACCCGCGCCTACCTCAATTTTTCAGGCTGCGGCAATACCTGCAACTGCAACCATCCCATCGTCCGCAGCCTGATCATGGATGCCCTGCGCTGGTGGGTGATCGACATGCACGTCGACGGTTTCCGCTTTGACCTGGCCTCGATTCTCGGCCGGGATTCGAGCGGCCAGGTGCTGTCCAACCCGCCGGTGGTGGAACAGATCGCCGAAGACCCGGTCCTGGCCGATACCAAGATCATCGCCGAGGCCTGGGATGCGGCCGGGCTGTACCAGGTGGGCCAGTTTTCCCGCCACCATCGCTGGGCCGAATGGAACGGCCGTTTCCGCGACGATCTCCGCGCCTTCATGTGCGGCCAGGGCGGCATGGTTCCGGCCCTGGCCACCCGGATCGCCGGCAGCTCCGATCTCTACCAGCATTCCAACCGGAGGCCCTGCAACTCGATCAACTTCATCACCAGCCACGACGGTTTCACCCTGGCCGACCTGGTCAGCTACAACGACAAGCACAATCTGATCAACGGCGAGGATAACCGCGACGGCGACAACCACAACGTAAGTTGGAACAGCGGCGCCGAGGGTTTAAGTGCTGACCAGACCATCTTAAGCCTCCGTTCCCGGCGCGTCCGCACCATGGCCACCATCCTGTTGCTCTCCCAGGGCGTGCCGATGCTGGTTGCCGGCGACGAATTCGGCCGCAGTCAGCAAGGCAACAACAATGCCTGGTGCCAGGATAATGACGTCAGTTGGATCGACTGGACCCTGGCGCAGACCAACAAGCCGCTGCTGCGTTTTTTCCGCAAACTGATCCAATTGCGCAAGGCCCACCCGGTCTTCCGGCGCGATGATTTTTTCCTCCACGACGGCCAAGGCCAGAAATTGACGAGGCCACCGCTGGAAATCCTCTGGCAGAGTCTGCGGCCGGGCGAGCAGGACTGGTCTTGGGAATGCCGGACCCTGGCCGTTCACCTCATCGGCGCCAGCCTGCAACCGCCGGACGCGGATTTTTTCGTCATGCTCAACGGCAGCCCCACCGAGGCCGCCCGGTTCACCGTTCCCGAGGCCAGCCGGGGAAGAGGCTGGGTCCGGCTGATCGATACCGGCCGCCACCCACCCCTAGACTTCGTTGACCCGAAGCAGGCCGATGCGGTAGAGTGCGGGCAAACCCTTATTGTTGCCAACATGGGCTGCATTGTCCTTAAGTCGCGATAAACGAGGTAATCAGATGATCAAACTGCTGATGTTGGGCGATTCGCTGGTGGAATGGGGCAACTGGTCCCGGAATCTTTCCCGGGCCGTGGCCATCAACAGGGGCATTGCCGGCGAAATGACCGAGGAGCTGTCGGCCCGGTTGATGGATGAAATCGATGACTGCCCCGACCCGGACGCGGTCCTGGTGCAGTCCGGCACCAATAACCTCTTGATGGGATATATGTTTTTCCCGGCGATCTTCACCACTATGATGCAGCGGCTGCGGGCCTGCTATCCTCCGCAAGTGCCGCTGATCCTCTGCTCGTTGACGCCCATGCCCGCCGCCCCCATTCACGAGATCGAGCAGATCAACCGCCAGTTGGCCGAGGTGGCGGCCACCATCGAGAATTGTGTTTTCCTCGATCTGGTCAAACCCTTTGCCGAACAGTGCCAGCCCGGCACCCATCCGGGATTTCTCGCCGACAACGTGCATCTCAGCGCCAGGGGCTATCAGGTCTGGGCCGGGGAGATCGACCGCTGCCTGCAGAATCTGTTTCCCGACCACCGCCGAAGTTGACAGGGTGTGGACCAATTCTTATTACAAATCCAGATCCACAATCCCGATCGCATTCAGCGATCACCCTAGGTCCTTTGTCCTGATTTTATTTATTTTCTCTCATATTCCGGAGGATTCACATGCTTTTTCCGTCCACAATCCTATTTCGTGCCGCCCTTTGCCTGACCCTGATCGCCCCGATTCCAGCCCTGGCTTCGGAGCAACCAGTCGCCTTGCCGCAAGAAAAGGCCCCCCAGAGCGAACTCGACGGCGTGAGCTTGCGGGGCAATGTTCTTGAGACCATGAACAGCAACGGCTACACCTACCTGCTGCTTGATGCGGCCCAGGGCAAGATCTGGGTCGCCATCCCGGAGACCTCGGTCAAGGTCGGGCAGGACCTGGCCATCGTCCCGGGCATGACCATGTTCAACTTCACCTCCAAGACCTTGAACCGCACCTTTGAACGTATCATCTTCGCACCCGGTCTGGACAAGAACTCTCGCCCGGCGACCGCGGGCGAGGCTGTTCAACCCGCCTCGGGCAGCGGATTCGATGCTGCCCTGCGAACCGAGGCGTCCGGCGCCAAGGGTGGAGCGACCCTGCCCGAGCCAGGAGCAGAGCCCGGCCAGTCCACCTCAGCCGGCAGCGCCGGGGCGGTGGTGCCTTCGGCCGAGGTCAACGTCCACAAGGCCACTGGTCCGAACAGCTACTCGGTGGGCGAGTGTTTTGACCAGGGCAAGGAATTAAACGGCAAGGTGGTCCGCGTCCGGGGCAAGGTGATGAAAATCTCGCGGATGATCATGGGCAAGAATTGGCTGCACATCCAGGATGGCACCGGCAATCCCTTGCAAAATTACCACGACCTGGTGGTCACCACCCAAGAGGATCCGGGCGAGGGCAATGTGGTCACCATCGAGGGCACTCTGGCCGCTGACAAGGATTTCGGCGCGGGCTACCGGTATGATGTCCTGATTGAAGATGCCAAGATCGAAAAATAATTTTTTTTGTTGTGCCCATGCCTGCCAGAATAAAAAAAATTCACCCCGCCGAGATCGGCTTTGATTTCGATGGGGTCATCGCCGATACAGTCGAGGCCTTTATCCGACTTGCCTGCGAACAACACGGCCACTGCGGCATCCGCCCGGAACAGATCACCGATTTTTCGGTGGAGGCATGTTTGGCGATTGCTCCCGGCCTGGCCGAGTCCATTTTCCTGGACATCCTGCGTGATTCGGTGGGCACGGGCCTGTTGCCCTTGCCGGGAGCGGTCGAGGTGCTGAGCGATCTGTCCCGGCGCGCTCAGGTGAAGGTGGTCACCGCTCGGCCGGAGGTGCAACCGGTGCATGCCTGGTTGCAGACGGTTTTTCCGGAACCCGTCTGGCAGCGCATCCAGGTGGTGGCCACCGGCGCCCACGACGACAAGACCCGGTACATCAAGGAATTGGGGCTATCGGTCTTCATCGATGACCGGGCCGAAACCTGCGTGCAATTGCATCGGGCCGGGATTAGGGCCATCGTCTTCAACCAGCCCTGGAACCGGAATCGCCACACCTTGCCCACGGTGCAAACCTGGGCAGAGATCCGCGAGCTCTGCTTGTAAACAAACATAAAAAATTCCGGAGAGCTGCCCATGCGCTGCCCCGCCTGCTCCACCGAGGTTGTCCCCTTCAAAAACCCGGTTCCCACCGTGGACATCATCATCGAGACCCAAGGCGGCATTGTCCTGATCGAGCGTAAGAATCCCCCCTTCGGCTGGGCCTTGCCCGGAGGTTTCGTCGATTACGGCGAATCGTTTGAGGATGCGGCCCGGCGGGAAGCAGCGGAGGAAACCGGTCTGATCGTAACCTTGACCCTCCAGTTCCATACCTACTCGTCCCCGGACCGCGATGCCCGCCAGCATACCGCCTCGACCGTCTATGTCGCCACAGCCACCGGTCATCCGGTGGCGGCGGACGATGCCCGGCGGGCGGAGGTGTTCCATCAGGACAACCTGCCGCCCCTGGTCTTTGACCACCGGCGCATCCTGCGGGACTATTTCGCCTTCAAACAGAGCGGTCGCCGGCCATCCCTCTGACCGACGCGGCACTCGCCCCGGCTCTACTTCTGTTTCGACTTCTTGACCTGTAAGGTTCCCAGCTTGAAGGTGGGGTGAGGGGCAGTGGCCCGGGGGACTACCGCCGGCTTGGCCATTGGCTTGGCTTGTTTCAGGGAATCGGGAATTGGTGCCGGCTCAGGCGGCGGGGGTGGTGGTT
>WRKE01000167.1 GCA_009778235.1 Pseudomonadota bacterium | reverse complement strand
TTTTTCACCTTGGGGATGAAGA
Source organism: Pseudomonadota bacterium (assembly GCA_009778235.1). Classification (GTDB taxonomy): domain Bacteria; phylum Desulfobacterota; class Desulfobulbia; order Desulfobulbales; family Desulfobulbaceae; genus Desulfobulbus. The sequence continues at coordinate 5,791 of WRKE01000167.1, read as the reverse complement.
TCTGATCCGGATCAAGGACTTCGTGGATGAAATAGAGTTCGTCCTTGGTCGGCGGCGCGGTTTCGCCTTTGACCCGGGAAATGTCGAGATCGAACTGGCAAAGTGCCTTGATTTCCGCCGGGGTCTTGCCGGGATGGCAGGTATCCAGATACATATGGCCGTCGTTTTCGTCGAAACGGAACACGCCGACGGTGCTGATCACCGCCGAGGGGCCACCACGGAAGGCGGAGCCGTACAGTTCACGGCGATGCACCCATTCACCACCCGGCCACTTCTTCACCCGCCAGCCGGGGCTGGTGATGTAGCTTACATTCTCGACGAAACGGCGCTTCTCGTGCACCATGATGAACACCGTCCGTTTGGCAAAGGAGTTGATGTCCGGATTGCCGCCGCTGCCGGTAAGGCGCAGCTCAGGATTGTTATAGTCGCCGATGCAGGTGCAGTTGACGTTGCCGTACAGATCGATTTCAGCGCCACCGAGATAGCCAAGATCGACATAACCACGCTGGGCAATGGAAAAGGCGTCGTTCAGACCGGAAGAACGCGAGGCGCCAGCGTCACAGCGGGCGTCACCTACCGAGGTGGGGATCTCTGGCGGACAACAGTCGATGGCGCCGGCCTCGAAGATCAGCTTCAAATTCGGGGCATGGGTCTTCTGGGCCAGCAGGATGGCCACCATGGGCAGGCCGGTGCCGGCGAAAACGACTTCGTTGTCCTGTACTTCACGTGCGGCAGCACAGCACAGCAGATCCGCCAGGCCATATTCTTCGGGCGATGCGTAATTGCTCATCGTATCTCCTCCCTTCTATCTACGGGGTTTATAGTTGAGGGCAGTATTGGCCCGAAGATTCAGCATGCGGGGCCAGCCAAGTTTTTCCAGGTAGCCCATATGATCGAGTCCGTGGATCCACTCTTTGGCGAACTCGTCGAACCCTTCCTGGGTGCGGGTGCGCCCGTAGAAATCCTTAAGGAAGGCGCCATCGACGTCATAACAGCCGAATACCCCGGTGGGGTGGGCGCCAAAGGGACATTCAAGGATGTAATCGACCTCAAAGCTGGTGATGGTGTTCTGGTCGGCGTCGCGGCGCAGGTACTCTTCAGGGACGATCTCCTCGGCCATGACGATGGTGATGTCGGCGGCGCGGGCAGCCTCGGGGTCTGAATTGTACTGACCAGAGACCCGGACCGTACCCTGCTCACCCACCTGCTGGACGCAGAGGATGGCCACGTCGATCTTCACCGCCGGGATCAATACCTGGGGACCGGAACCTTCGAAGAAGGGGTCTTCGGTGAAGATGTATTTATGCTTGGCGATCCGCTTGCCGTCGCGTCGGCCGGCCCGGCCCAGAGTGTCATATTCCGGATTGTGGATGTCGGTGCCGAGCGAGGTCTGGGTAACCGCGTAGGGCGCGCCCTGGGCGGCGGCGGCAAAGCGGAACATCATTTCCGCGTGGCTGTAGTCCTCGACCAGGAGTTCTTTCTTGCTGACCCGGCGCGACACGTTGGCGCCATATTTGCCGTAGAGTTCATGGCCAACCCAGCAGGATTCCCAGATGTCGAGACAGCCGGCGCCCGCCAGAAAATCGGACTGGGGACCGCCGTTGACCTCGATCAGGTGCAGGCCGCGGCGCTGCTGGCGGATCAGTTCGTAGACCAGGGCAAAGGGCCGCCGCCAGATGGTGAAGCCGGAAAAGGTCAGGCTGGAGCCATTCTTGACGATTTCCGCTGCCTGCTGCAGGGTTATACGCTTGTTCGTGCTTGTGCTCATGCTTTTCTCCTTGGTTATTTATGCTGAAAGCCCCCGGAGAATCTCCCGGGAGACGATCAACCGCTGAATTTCACTGGTGCCTTCGTAAATGGTCGTGATGCGGGCATCCCGGGTGTAGCGCTCGATCGGGAAGTCCTGGGTGTAGCCGTAGCCACCCAGCATCTGCATGGCATTGTAACAGGCCCGGTTGGCGCTCTCGGTGGCTAACATCTTGGCCATGGAGGCTTGCTTGGCAAAAGGCCGGCCATTCTCCTTGAGGAAGGCGGCGTTCATCAGCAACAGGCGGGCCGCTTCCAATTCGGTGTAAGAGTCGGCTATCATCCATTGAATCGCCTGAAAATTGGTGATTTTCTGGCCAAACTGTACCCGCTCGCTGGCATAGCGGGTGGCGTGGTCCATGGCGGCCAGGCCAATGCCCAGACCCAGCGAGCCGATGCCGATCCGGCCCCCGGCCAATTCGCCCACCGCGATCCGGAAGCCGTCGTTGGGCTTGCCCATCATGGCTGAGGCCGGGACCCGGCAGTTGTCAAAAATCAACTCGTTGGTGGCCGAGGCGTGCTGCCCCATCTTCATTTCTTCCTTGCCGATGGTGAGTCCGGGCGTTCCAGCCTCAATCAAAAAGCAACTGATGCCTTTGCCCTTGGGGGCCGCCTTGTCGGTCACGGCCCAAATCACGAAGACCCCGGCATAGGGAGCGCTGGTGATGAATATCTTGGAGCCGTTGAGCACGTAAAAATCACCGTCCTTGACCGCGGCGGTCACCATGCCCGAAGGATCGGAGCCGGCGCTGTTCTCGGTGAGGCCGAAGCTGCCCGCCGCATACTCGCCCGAACATATCTTGGGGATGTATTTCTTTTTCTGCTCCTCCGAACCGATGGCCTGAATCACCTCGCAGACCATGTTGTTCACCGAAACCGTCACCGCCGTCGAGGCACAGGCCCGGGCTATCTCGACCATGGCCAGGCTGAAGGCAACCACGCCCGCCTCGGAGCCACCGTACTCTCCCTTGACGTTGAGCCCCATGAATCCCAGTTCCGCCAATTTCTTCAGGCTGGCCAGCAGGGTGGCGCGATCCTTCTCCTGGTCGAGCCGAGCGGCCACTGGCTCAAGCTCGGCCTTGGCAAAATCGCGGGCTGTATCCTGAATAAGTTTTTGTTCTTCGGTCAAATCAAAATTCATCGTAACTCCTCCTCGTTCTATTCAGATATCAAGCACATGTGACGGATAGCACTTTAGTTCAACGCCCTTATCAATGCTTTTCCACGTAGAACGGCCACTTGTGAAAGAACCAGTCATTCCACAGCAGAGGAATGATCCACCAGAAATTCCAAAGCAGCGATTCGCCGTGAATAAATCGTTCAGCCAGATCGGTCATGTGATGGTTGCCCAAAGCCCAGTGGCCGAAGTTGCCGTAATAGTAAATCACGTAACTGACCGTGGCTAAAACGCCAACAATGATGGTCAGAAAGAAAAATCCACCCCAGCTATCGGGTTTGGACCCAGGGGTCATATCGTCAAAATAATGGTGCCAGACGAGAAAGGGGGTCAAAGTGAAACCCGCGATTTCGGCCGAATGCAGCCAGAGGAACCGTTGCACCTCTGTGGCCCCTTTGGCGGCTTCGAGATGGTGGAAGGTCTCGGCAGGCACCCACAGCGGGATCAACTGGCGGCACAGCAGGGCGATGCCATAGGCTGCCGCGAAAGCAATGAGCATGCTCGCCAGCCCTTTCCAGGGCTGCGGCAGGTTGATCAGGGTCCACGGCTTCATCCGCCAGACATTGGCGGTCATGAACAGGATAACGATCGCCCATTCCCACCAGCCGAATACCCAGTGCACATGGCCGGTACCGGCGATACCATTCCACCAGGAAGAATTCAACACCGCGCCCGGAAAGACGTTGCCAAAAAATGGAACGATCAGCACCACGTAGAAAAAGAGGGTAATGAGCGAGGCCCAGCCGATCTCCGCCATTCCCCTGGCCGGCTGCTTGAGGTCAGAAGGCATCACCGGCCATTTGCCGAAAAAGATGGTCACCACCGGATAGGTGAAAAAACCGATCAGGACAAAGCCAACCACCGCCACCTGGGCCAGCAGTCCTGATGCCCCGGCAGCCGCCACCTTGGGCAGTTTGCCGGCGGCATTGGCTGCCTCCAGGCCGTAGTAGCTCAGGAAATTGAAGCCGATACCCAGCACCCGGTAGAAGATGATATCGATCACAAACCAGACAATGACCACGTTGGCGATGGTCATGACCACGCCGCGCCAGGGCTGGGAAATCTTTTCAAACGGCCAATCACCTAAAAACATGTGCTGCCAGAGCCCGACCAGGATCATCATGGCAAGATACATGACGAAGGGATAGGGAAACCAGCCGATCGGTCCTCGGGGGTCACCGAAAATGAACCATGTCCCCAGCGCCACAGCGAAAAAACAGCAAAACGATATAATCCCGGTCAAGGGCTGTCCCCAACGCGCTTGCAATCCTCCTCCTGCCATATGTCCCCTCCTTTTGGGATGTGAAATTCTTCGTTCTTCTTGTCACCGGTCACCATGGGGCGAGCTCACCCACTGTCCCCTGAGCCCACCGCCACTGACCAACCTCTGCTTAGGGGCACTGCCCTTTAAGCCTGACGCTCTCCCCCTGACACCGGAATGACGGCAAAAAACAATCTCTCAAATAATGAGAGGCCCCTTGTGTTTTCCCTGCCGTCATTCCGGCCGGAGAAAATTTTTCTCCTTTTTTACTTTTGGCCACAGCCCGGTTGTCCACCGGTCTCCCGCCGTAGCCGGAGGGCCGCAACCGCGAGACAGTAGCCCCTTCGGTCCGCGCCCCTAAAACGTGGTCACCGCTTGACGATCATGGCCACGGCTTCCCCACCGCCGAGGCAGAGCGAAACCAAACCGCGCTTTTTGTCCTGGCGGACCATTTCGTGCAGCAGGGTGACCAACAGTCGGCAGCCGCTGGCCCCGATCGGATGCCCCAGGGCCACACTGCCGCCGTTGACGTTGACCTTGGCCGGATCGAGCTCGAGGGTTTTCAAGGCGGCCACGGTCGAACCGCTGAAGGCCTCGTTGATTTCGTACAAATCAATGTCTTCCTTGTTGATACCCTCCTTGGCCAGACATTTGGGTACAGCCCAGATGGGGGCCACCAGCACGTATTTCATGTCTATACCGTAAGAAGCCTGGGCGCCGATGGTGGCCATGATCGTACATCCCAAGGCCTCGGCCTTTTCCCGGCTCATCACCACCACCGCGGCGGCACCGTCGGAAATGATCGAGGCATTGCCGGCGGTGGTGACCCCATCCGCCTTGAAGGCCGGCTTCATCTTAGCCAACTGCTCGTAGTCGGTGGCCTGGGGACATTCATCCTGGCTGAACACCTTTGGCTCGCCCTTGCGCTGCGGGATCGCCACCGGCACGATCTCATCCGCAAACTTGCCGGCCGCCTGGGCCGCCAAGGTCCGCCGGTAGGATTCAGCGGCGTAGCGATCCTGGTCCTCGCGGCTCACCTGGTAGCGTTCGGAGCACAGTTCATTGGAGATACCCATGTGAAAATCATTGACGATATCCCACAGGCCATCATGGACCATATGGTCGTGCATGGTGGCGTCGCCCATTCGATAGCCGAAGCGTGCCTTCCTCAGGAAATAGGGGGCCATGCTCATGTTTTCCATGCCGCCGGCGACCACCACCTCGGCATCGCCCGTCTGCACCGCCTGGGCCGCCAGCATCACCGCCTTCAAGCCGGAACCGCAGACCTTGTTGATGGTGAGCGCCTCCACTTCCCAGGGCATGCCGGCCGCGACGACCGCCTGCTTGGCTGGGTTCTGGCCGTAGCCGCAGGGAAGCACCATGCCCATAATCGCCTCGTTTACCTCTTCCTTGGCAATGCCGGCACGACGAATGGCCTCGGTCATAACCAGGCCACCCAATTTGGTTGCGCCCATGGAGGCCAAGGTACCGTTGAAGCTGCCCAAGGGTGTCCTGACCGCGCTGACAATCACTGCTTCTCGCATAAT
>WRKE01000166.1 GCA_009778235.1 Pseudomonadota bacterium | reverse complement strand
TATTTCTCGACCGCCTTCATCAGGCCGATATTACCCTCCTGGATCAGGTCGGGCAACTGCATGCCGCGGTTCATGAATTTCTTGGAAACCGAAATTACCAGGCGGAGATTGGCGCGAACCAAGGTATCCTTCGCCTGTTTAGCCGTTTCCCGCCCCATTTCAATTTCCTGCTGAAGCTGGATGAAGACGGGCCAGGAGACCCCGATGGTCTCGGCGAGTTCAAGGGTGATTTGCTTTTCGAGTTCGGCTGGGTCGACTTCCTTGGCGTCCGGGTGCAGGTGCTGGTGCCGGGCGGCACGCAACACTTCCTGCTGCCGGGCCACCACCCGAACCCGGTTGAATTTCTGCGCCAATTCCTTAACCGCGTCGGCCGCCGACAGCAGTCCCTTGGAGCACAACCGGTACTCCTGGAAGAGGTTGGCGATGTCCGAACCCACCCGCAGGATTTCGGTCACCAGGGCGGCCTCTTTGGCCGTGTCGCCCGCATGTTTTTTCAATTCGGGGAACAGTTCGCGGCGCCGGCCATCCAATTCGTTCGCCTTTTCAACCTGGTCGAGAAAAACATCCCGCACCGTGTTCAATTCGTCCTCGTCGTTGTCCGTCAAGCCGCGAATCACCGAACTGATGCGGACATTGCCGCGCAGAAGGTTCTCGGCCAGATCGTTGAGCGCGCTCCCCCCCAAGGTCAGCCGCAACACCGCCTGTTGGATGCGGGTTTCGCCATCCTCGATCATCCGGGCCAGTTCAATCTCTTCTTCGTGGCTGAGCAACCGCTGGTTACCCATTTCCCGGAGATAGATGTTCATCGGGTCGATGCTGCTCCCGATCCCCCTCCGGTCACCGGACCGCCTGTCCTCCCCCAAGCGCCGATCCAAGGCCGAACGGCGTTCCATCTCGTTGCGAATGGCCCAGTCCTCTTCCTCGTGGGCATCATGGGACCAGCCTTGAGGTGTTGCTTCGGCAAATCTTTCAGGTTCTTGCTCATCGTCCAAAAGAAAATCATCCGATTTCATCACTCCTCCTCCCCACTACCACCCGCTCAACGGCCTACAGCCTCGCCCCTCTCGCCTGCACCGAACAAAAAAATCAAATGATATCGGCAGGAAACGAGAAGAAACGTAGCCAACTAGCCTCAATGTTTCGAAATCTCAAAAGTTGTACCACGCCCCCTTCGGATACAATTTTTTAAACTTTAACAGGTTTTCATCTTTTTTCAATAGGTTAAAATCAAGATCCTCTCTTTTTTTGTTCCATTTCCTGTTTTCTGCTGATCAACTCCATCAACAAGCCTTTATCGCCAAGGTTTTCAGCCCGCCGAATTTCCTCCTGCAGCTCGGCCGAGGCCCGCTTGTGCAGCGTCGATCGCACCCAGTACACCAGCGCCTCGCACATCTCCCGGGCCTGCTCCTGGCCGGCCTCGTACGGTAGGCCCCTGGTCAGCACCTGCACGATATAGGCGCGATCGTCGGTATCGGCAACATGGTCAAGCAGCTGCTCGGGTTGGCGGGCGCCTTTATCATCCATCCGGCTCATCAGGTCGATCAGCCGGCGCGTGGCCGGCTCCCGAACCGCATCCACAAGCCCGGCCTTAAACAATTCGGCGAAATATTCGGGGTACAGGATGAGAAACTCCAGCAGGTGGCGCTCCTGGGCGGGCAGGCGGGCAAACCCCTCGGCGGCGTCCATTGCCTTGACCGGGGGCGGATGACGCCCCGCCAACGGGCCGGATTGAAAATAACCGGGCGATACGCCCAGTTTTTCGCTGAAATGGGCCACCATCAAGGCCCGTTGATCGGGCTGGGCCGAATCCTTGATCAGTTCTTTTAGTTCAGTGATAATCTTGTTTTTGCCGGTCAAGGTCAGGCCGTGGGTCCGTACTAAGGCATCAAAGGCGAATTCGGCCAGGGGACGGGCCGCGGCCACCAGGGCGGCGATCGCCTCCGGGCCTTCGGCCCGGACATAGGAATCGGGGTCGTGGCCGGCCGGCAGCAGGGCCACCCTTCCCTCGATCTGCTCGGCCAGGAAGTAGGGAATGCTGCGCATGGCGGCCTTCAACCCGGCGGCATCGGCATCGAACAGCAAAACCGCCTCATCGCCGTATCCGCGCAAGGCCCGGATATGTTCGCGGGTCAGCGCGGTGCCCAAGGGGGCGACCGCGTTGTTTATGCCGTGCACAGCGAGCAGAAGCAGGTCGAAATTTCCCTCAACCACCAAGGCGCGGCGCTGGCGGCGAATGGCCTCCCGGTGCGGATGCAGCCCGAACAACAGCCGGCTTTTTTCAAAAATCGGGCTTTCGGGCGAATTTAAGTACTTGGGCTTGCCATCACCCAGGATGCGGCCGCCAAAGGCCACCACCCGGCCGGTCATATCAGCGAGGGGAAACATGATCCGGGCGCGGAACCGGTCGTAATGGCCGCCGCGCTCCTTGCCGACCGCCAAACCAGCCTGGATCAGAGTCTCTTTGGATAGCCCCCTGGCCAGCAACTGGTCGGAAAGCCAGCTCCAGCCCGCCTGTTCCGGGTCCGGCGCGCAGCCTAAGCGGTATTGCTCGGCAATTTCGTCCGGCACGCCGCGCTGATCAAGATAGGTTCGGGCCACCTTGCCCAATTTCGGGTGACGCAGGCACTGTTGATAGGCGATCGCCGCGGCCTCGTTGGCCTCGTACAACGCTTCGCGGCGGCGCAGTTGGAGCTTTTCCAACTCGGTCAGTTGGCGCTCCGCCAGCTCAATGCCGTATTTTTGCGCCAGGAGCGTGAGGGCCTCGGGAAAGTCCAGGCGATGATACTTCATCACGAAAGCAAAGACATCGCCGTGCTCACCGCAGCCAAAGCAGTGAAAAAATTGCCCCTGGGAATTAACCGTGAAAGAAGGCGTTTTTTCGGCATGAAAAGGGCACAGCCCGGTCAGGCGGTTGCCGGCCCGTTTCAGCTCGACCACCTCGCCGATCACCTGGGCGATATCGGCCGCCGCCTTGACAGTGTTCTTGACAGACTCGCGACTGGTTGAAACAGACATGCCTTATCCTCGAAAACCTGCCCCTATCCCTGCCCTGACCCGGCCCCTGACAGGGCGCAAGGCACGCCGCCAAGGACGGAAAAGAGGGCGCCATGATCGGCTGACAGCAATGTTCTTGCAAGCGTTTTTCAGTCTTGTCATTTAAAGAGTAAAGAACAAGGAGACTGGGAGTGGCATTTCCGCTCCGGCACCTCTAAAGACGCAACCATCTCCATTGATTGAGGAACGCGCGATATGCACGACCTGGACGGCATCCTGGCCCTGGAAATCAAAAAGGAGATAGCGGACCGCTATTTCGGCTCCCGCAAAAGGATAGAGGAGGACAGCCGGGAATACAACCAGCATCTTCGGGAAGCCTATTGCCAGTTGGAAGACGAGGTGGGATTCGATCTGATCAGGCTCTACATCCTTTTAGGCAGCGAGTCCCTGATCCACGACTTTTTCCACCTGACCGGGATGCGGGATGAGGTCTTTCTCGACCCCTACCTCCGAAGCTCGCCAACCATCCGCCAACGGCTGTTCAAGGGCCTGTTCATCCACGGCCTGACCCGCCGCTCCAGGTTCCATAACCTCTTTTTTGATCTCTACGAGCGGTTGCGCCAGGGGGTGGCAACCTACGGCGCCACCACAAAACGGCTGGTCGAGGAAGGCAAGGCCCTTGCCGAGGAGGTCGAACAATTCCACCGGACCAATGATTTGGGCACCATGATGGGATTCCTCCGCCGCCTGGACGGCGGGGGAGCGATGCAGGGCCCTCTTCAACCGCAGCAGGACAGCGACCTGGCAGAAAAGATGCGGCTCCCTGTCCCGGTTGCCGCCGAAACGCACCTGCCGGCCATCCCCTCCCTGCCGGAGGTGCGGGCGCACAAGGCCAAGCTGCGCCACCTGGCCGATACCGCCTTCGACACCCAAGGCAAGCCGGAAGTGGGGGACTATGCCCGTTAGTCTACGCTCAATGACCGACCCACTCCTCCAGGCGTTCGAGTTGATACATGCAGCCAAACTGCTGGGGCCAGTCGCAGTCCCCCTGGACATCCATACCCTGGTGGATGACGGAAACCGGTCGGTCGGACGAGACCACCACCACGATGATCTCCGGGTGTTCGGCGGTGAACCGCAGGGCCGAGTTGTAGCGCGCGCCCCTGGCAAGGTCCTCGCCCTCGAAGGCCCGTCCGTCGAGCAGGCAGGCAAAACCGTGCAGATGCATGTCCGCGCCGATATGGAGCGCCCCATCCACTTTGGCCAGTGACTTGGCCAGCCGCAAGGTATACGGCTTGCGCATATCCAAGGGCGGCGAGAGGCTCTGCCCCGAGATCCGAATCGGCCGGTCGCTGAGATCGATGACGATCGCGCAGCCGTGCTTGCGCCGCTGGGCGTGCTGCACCAGGCTGACCACGATCCTGAAGATATGATAGCAGTCAAACCGCTTGAGTTCCGACTCCAAAAGCAGCTCCTCCAACTGTACCAGCTTGGCCTGGTAGGTGGTCGAGTTGAATTTGCCGTCGGCAAAACTGCACACCTTGTTGCGATTCACCTGCAAGAAACCGTACCGGCCTCTGAAATCCGCGCAAATGGAGAACTCCGGCGGGGTGTCGCCGCTGATCCCCAAGATGGCCCGCCCGTCACTGACCAGAAAACGTCCGGAACGCTCCACCGTGAGCAGCAGCTTGCGCACATGCTTGTAATTGATCAATTGCGGGCGCAATTCCTTCTGAAACTTGACCAGGTAATGCACTTGATCAAGCATGCAGGAATCGACAAAGAGCAGGCGCCCCTCCGGCCATTCCCCCTCTTCCTGGGTTTCGGAAATCATCAGCACCGCATCCAGGATGGGATAGATCCGCAGGAAGGTATCCCAACCGAGCGATACGTTGATCAGATCGATGATGTGATCCCGCACCGCGTGGGTGGCATACTCCTTGAGGAAATATCCGGAAATGCCGGTATATAACTCGGCTTCATTGGCCAGGTCATGGGCAAAGCGCCAGACCGCGTGCTCCAGCCAACATTCGGTCGGCCCGGGAGAGCAGAGGTCCGGATGATGCTCGGTGAACCACTGCTGAAAAAACACAGACCCCGAATACCCACCGTAGGACAACAGCCCGGCCAAACCAGGGTCTTTAACCGGGATGATCTCGGCGAAATGCTTCCGGTCCAACCGAACCTTTTCATTGACCCGCCACTTCTGGGTATCGAGATAGAGATTTTTGAAAATCGGCTCATGGCCTTTGAGCAAATGGAGCGGATCGCACACCAGCATTGGGCTGTCGGGGCGAAGGGCAAAGATGACCGCCACCCGGCTCGGCCCGGAAAAGTGGCTCAATCCGCCGCGGAGACCGTTGAGGATGTCGCTGATACAACGACAGACAAACGACAGCCCGGACCGATCCGCCATGGGCCATGCTGATGGGTCCACAGGTGTCATCCGGCGATCATGCCCCTTTGGTTATGCCCTGAGGCGTCGTGTACCAAGCCGTTCATCTTCATAACCGCACAGTACAAACAGGACCCGGGAGCGTCAAGACTTTCAGCCCGGGCCATTTTTACCCTGACCCTCATCACCCCCAAGCGGCGTCCGCTCCGCTGCTGCCTCGATGGGCACGCCATCATCACCGGATGCGAAACGATATCCTTGCGCCCCGGACCCATTGCCGGCCCGTGGGTAATCCAGCGGCCCCGGAATAAACGATTGCTTTTTGATTTAGAAGTTGCCTTGGGAATTTGTACAAGCCATTAAGTGGAGAATCTGCTACCCATGCTGTCCAATGGAGGGCATAACAAGGAGCGGGAA
>WRKE01000165.1 GCA_009778235.1 Pseudomonadota bacterium | reverse complement strand
CCCGCTTGCTGGGCCAGAGATTCAAAGCCGATGCCGCGCTCGGCAAGCTGGCGGATAATGTCAGCGCGTTGTGCGGCATCAGTCCAGCGGGCGCGCAAATCGTTCTGATTTGAGCACAACGAGCGTACTCTTTCGGCGGTATAATCAGCAAGCGTGACCACGCGAAGCTGTTTGCCGTCGGCGTCCAACTCGTAGACAAGTTCGGCGGCAATAGCCACTTGGCCACCGTCAAAGTAATACTTACGCGGTTCGCCGGGCGGCGGCTCGCTCAGGACCAGCGTTCCCGCGTCCATCAGGATGGCATTTTCCAGCATCTCACCCGTATCAGGCTCTTCCGGCGTGAGAATATCCGTCGCCACAGTTTGCCCGTCGGCGTCGATTTCCTCCTCTTCGGCAAAGGCGGGATCGCCGTCAAAGGCCGGGTCGGCAAAATTGCGGGTGGCCGAGCCGGTGTAATCCAGGATATTGAACCAGAGCTTGCCGTAATCCTCGCGCACCCGTGTCCCCCGGCCAATGATCTGCTTGAATTCTGTCATGGAGTTGACGAGGCGCACCAGCACGACATTGCGGCAAGTGGGCGCATCCAGGCCGGTGGTCAAAAGCTGCGAGGTGGTCAGAATGAACGGGCTTCTGGCGTCGGTCTCCACATCCTGAAACTTCTGCATGTGCCCACGTCCGATCTCACCCTCGTCAGCGGTGACGCGGCAGACATAGTTGGGGAGTTGCCGGGCGAGATCGGCATTCAGATTGTTCAGGGCGGCCCGCATTTCGCTGGCGTGTTCCTGGTCCACACAAAAGACGATGGTCTTGTCAAAGCGGTTGGTCTTTTTCAGAAAGTCGGTGAGGTGTCTGGCTACGGCCTGGGTACGGGCGCGCAGAGCGACGCGGCGCTCAAAATCAGCCGTGCCGTACACCTCGTCCGGGATTTCCCGGCCATAGCGGTCCCGATCATCTTGGCTGGGCCGCCAACCAGCGGCATCCCATTGCGTAACGATACGATACACGCGGTAGGGAGCGAGAAAGCCGTCCTCGATACCCTGGCGTAAACTGTACTGATAGATGGGATTACCGAAATAGGCATAGGTGTCGCGGTTTTCCTCGCGCAACGGGGTGGCGGTCATGCCCAACTGACAGGCCGGAGCGAAGTATTCGAGAATCTCCCGCCAGTTGGATTCTTCCCTGGCGCTGCCGCGATGGCATTCGTCCACGATGATGAGGTCAAAGAAGTCAGGGGCGAATTCTTTATACAGGCCGGGGCGGCTGGTGTCTTTGGCTATGGATTGGTAGGTGGCGAAATATAACTCGCGGCTGTGGGTAACCTTGCCGCCTTCAATCTTGTATCGGGCGTCCCCGAACACGGCGAAGATTTTGTCCTTGGGGTCGTCCACCAGGAAATTACGGTCGGCAAGATAGAGGATGCGGGGCTTGCGGGCCGGGTCGCCTTTTATGTTCCATTTGGACGACCAGAGCTTCCAGCAGATATGGAAGGCAACGACGGTCTTGCCCGTGCCGGTAGCCATGGTGAGCAGCACGCGCTTTTTGCCCTGGGCGATACTTTGCACCACGCGGTCGATGGCAATGCGCTGGTAATAGCGCGGCTCCCTGCCGGTAGCGAGGTTGGCCGGGGTGAGCAGACGCTTTGCGGTATCATCGGTCAAATTGTCCCCGGCGCGAAGCCGCGTCCAAAGTTCTTCGGGCGTGGGGAAGCGGGGCGGTTTGCTTTCAACGCCTGTAAGGTAGTCGAATTCAATAATCTCTTTGCCGTTTGTGGCGTATGCGAATTTGAGGCCGAGAATTTCCGCATAGTCTTTGGCCTGCTGTAAGCCGTCAGTAGCGGGCTTATCCTCGGCCTTGGCCTCAACAACGGCAATGGGGAAGTCGCGGGTGTAGCGCAGGATGTAATCGGGCCGTTTGCCCTGGCGGCGTTTTGCCTGGTTGCCGCGCACGATGATACGTCCGTCTGTGAAGGTACGCTGTTCGGCTATGGAATGTGTGCCGGACTCCCAGCCCGCGGCCTGCAAGGCAGGCGTGATATATGTGCGGCAGGTGTCGGCTTCTGTGGGCATGGATTTGGTGTCCTCAACGGTTTATTATCGCCTTATTTTTAACTGTATAGCTTGAAACAATGAAAATTGGAATGCGCCACTTCAATTAAACAGGCGGATGCCGACGCCGAAGGCAAACAAATGGGTTTGACCGTCGAAGAGTTCGCTTTCTACGACGCGCTCACCAAACCCTCCGCTATCAAGGACATCTATCAAAACGAAGAACTCGTGGCGATCAGCTCGCCGGGACGGCAGAATAGCAGAGGCAGAAGCCTAATCGCGGCGTTGACGAATACTCCTGCCCCAAGATTTGAGGCATGGGGGAGTCTATAGCCCTCATCAGCCGTGCCACATCCGCCGGTCAGGTGAAAGCCGGATGATGGCTAATAGAATTGGCCCTGACAGTCTTCTTCAGGTAAGGGCAAGGATCAGCCAGTTCCCTCCGCCCGGTGGCAATGGCGTGCTGGAGAACCTGACTGACATTGATTTTGGCGCGCTGAACGGTACCAAGCAGTGCCTTATACCATTCCCTCTTGCCAATGCAGTAGGTCATGACAGGAACATATTGAATTTTAATGCAAAAAATAAGAATATTTTTTGCATTAAAAAGAGTAAATGATATTAGCCTCAAGCGGTCGCAGGATTCCCAGAACGTCCTCCGGCTTGATCTCGGCAACAGGAAACAAGATGCCGTTTGGTGGTACGGAAAATACCACCTGGCGCGGCTATCCTCAATCTAGCGCCAAAAAACACCGGATGTCAACAGATGGGAATGGACTGCGAAGGACAAGAAAAAGGCCGGACTCCTTGAATTTCTCTTGGAATTACCGGCCCTTAATGGACTGTTTTGGACTGCTCTGGATTATGACTTGGTGCCGAAGGCGAGACTCGAACTCGCACGACCGTGGGCCGCTACCCCCTCAAGATAGTGTGTCTACCAATTCCACCACTTCGGCAACATTTTTTTATTTTTTCGCCGGCTGCTCTCCGGTTTTCTTCGGGGCTTCATTCGTTGCCGTCGGAGCCGTGGGCATGGGTACCGTGATCGGCGTCTGCTGGGCAGGGGCCTGTTCTTCCTGCACTTGCACATCCTTCATGATAGTCCCTGAGCTTTTATGGGCAGCAAGATAGGCCAGGGTGATCGATGTGCCCATGAAGATAATCGCGGCAAAGGTTGTGATTTTATTCAGCAGCGGAATAGGGCCTTCGGTGCCGAACAGCGATTGGCTCGATCCGCCGAACGTTGCACCGATGTCCGCACCCTTGCCGTGCTGCAACAAAACGATGCAGATCAGAAACAGGCAGACAATGACATGGACAACGATCAGTAAAGTTGTCATTGGAAACGGATAATCCTTTCAAAAGATTCGGCTTTCAGGGCCGCGCCACCGACCAGCGCCCCGTCAATATCCGGTTGCGCCATCAGGCTGTCAATATTATCGGGCTTAACCGAACCACCATACAGTATTCGTACATCCTCGGCAATATTTTTCTCGTATGTCTCCGCCAGCAATCGCCGCAGGAAGGCGTGAGCCTCCTGGGCCTGCTCCTTGGTGGCTGTCTTGCCGGTGCCGATGGCCCAGACCGGCTCATAGGCCAGGACGACCTGGGGCATCTCTTCCTTGGTCACTCCCTGCAAGCCTTGCCGCACCTGGTGCTCCAGCACCGAAAAGGTGCGGTCCGCCTCCCGCTCCTCCAAGGTTTCACCGACGCAGAACACCGGTTGGAGGCCGCCGGCCAGCGCTCCAAGCAGGCGGCGGTTGATCATGGCATCACTCTCGCCGAAAATCTGGCGGCGCTCGGAGTGGCCGACAATGGCCAGACGAACACCGAGATCCGTCAACATGGGTGGGGCAATCTCGCCGGTGAACGCGCCCTCTTTTGCCCAGGCAACGTTTTGGGCGGCAACCTTAAGCGATGTATTCCCGACCGCTTCGCAGACCTTGGCCAAGGAGGTGAAGGCGGGAGCCACCATGACATCAAGGTCCGGACAGGTAGCACTGGTGGCGGCGACCGCCTGGGCAAGCCGCACGGATTCGGCGACACTCAGATACATTTTCCAATTGCCGGCAATCAGCGGACGTCTGTTCATGGCATCTCCTGCTGCAAAAGATGATCAATATGGGCTTAGGGGCAGCGATCAGGCGAACCCGGCCTTACCCCAGGGCCTTGATTCCTGGGAGCACCTTGCCTTCCATCAATTCGAGAAAGGCGCCGCCGCCGGTGGACATGTAGGAAATATTGGCCGCTTCACCTGATTGATTGATGGCGGCATTGGAATCGCCGCCGCCGGTGACGCTCAAGGCGTGCGAGGCCGCCACCGTGTGCGCCAGGGCCATGGTGCCGCGGGCAAAGGCCGCCATTTCAAAGGCTCCCATGGGGCCGTTCCAGACGATAGTCTTGGCGTCGGCCAGCACCTCGTTAAAGCAGATGACCGAGGCCGGGCCGATATCCAGGGCCATCCAATTCTCCGGAATATCCTGAATAGTCACCTGCTTGCTGATTGCATCCGGGGCAAAGCGGTCGGCGGCAATCACATCCACCGGCAGGTACATCTTAACCCCTCGTTCCGCCGCGCGGCGCAGCAGATCGGCGGCGGTATCGAGCAGGTCGTCCTCGACCTTGGAGGCGCCCACCCCATGGCCCTGGCTTTTAAGGAAGGTGTTGGCCATGGCCCCGCCGATGATCATCTTGTCGACCTTTTCCAGCATGTTACGCAGGGCTTCGAGTTTGCCGGACACCTTGGCGCCGCCGACGATGGCCACCAGCGGCCGCTGGGGATTGTCGATCGAACGGTGAAAATATTCCACCTCCTGCTGGAGGAGAAAACCAGCCGCCTTTTCACTGACATGGTCGGTGACCCCGACCACGGAGGCGTGGGCCCGGTGCGAGACGGCAAAGGCATCGTTGACGTACACCTCGGCGAGCGAGGCCAGCTGGCGGGAAAAATCGGGATCGTTCTTCTCTTCCTGGGCATAGAAGCGCAGGTTTTCCAGCATGAGGATCTCGCCGTCCTTGAGCCGTGCGACCGCCTCAGCCGCGACCGCCCCGATGCAGTCACCGGCCAGCGGCACCGGGCATCCCAGCAACCGGGCCAGATGGGCGGCCACCGGCGCCAGCGAGTATTTCTCCACCCGTTGACCCTTGGGTCGTCCCATGTGGGTGCAGACAATCACCCGGGCCTTTTGCGCCAGCAGATAGCGAAGGGTCGGCAACACGGTGCGGATGCGCAGGTCATCGGTAATCTCGCCGGCATCGTTCATGGGCACGTTGAAATCAACCCGGACCAGCACCTTCTTGCCCGCCAGTTCAATATCTTTAAGTGTCTTCATTTTGTTTCTCCCCTGCCGGCACAATCTCCCTGGTCAAAAGCAGGGCATCTTCGACCGGCTGGCTGTAATAGTGTTTGCGTGTCCCTGTCTGGACGAAACCGGTCCGGGCGTAGAGGTGCAGGGCGGCGATATTCGAGGCCCGAACCTCAAGGAAACAGACGGTGCAGCCCTGATCGGCCAATCCGGCCATGGCCCGATCCAGCAGGGCTGTGGCCACCTTTTGCCGCTGCCACTTACGGGCGACCACCAGATGCAGGAGTTCGCTCTCCGGCGGCATGATCCGGAAAAAAGCGTAACCGCACACCGTCTCTCCCCATGCCGCCGCCAGGGTAAAGCCGTTTTTCGCCCCAATCTCCTCCCGCAATGCCGCCCTGCTCCAGGGCGAGGCCATGGTCTGCCGCTCGATCGCCTC
>WRKE01000164.1 GCA_009778235.1 Pseudomonadota bacterium | reverse complement strand
ACCGGCAGTCCATAGGTGTGGTGATAGGCCCGTACCAGGTGGTCGCTCGCCGCCTTGCTGGCGGCATAGGGGCTGTTGGGTTCATACCGGTTGGTCTCGGTGAAGGCCGGGGCATTGGGCGCAAGAGTTCCGTAGACCTCGTCGGTCGACACCTGCAGGAAACGAAAGCCTTCCCGGTCTTTCGCCGCCAAGCCTCTCCAGTAGGCCCTTGCCGCCTCCAGCAGGCGGAAGGTGCCCACAATATTGGTCTGGATGAAATCGTCCGGCCCAAGGATGCTGCGGTCGACATGGGATTCCGCGGCAAAATGAACGACCGCCCGCGGCCGGTGCCGGGTCAGCAGGTCAGCGACCAGAGCAGAGTCACCGATGTCGCCCTTGACAAAAACATGCCGGTCGTCGCCCTCTAGCGAGGCGAGGTTCTCCAGATTGCCCGCATAGGTCAGGGCATCGAGGTTGATGATGGGCTCATCGGACTGTTTGCGCCAGTCGAGGACAAAATTGCTGCCGATGAAGCCGGCCCCGCCGGTAACAAATATGGCCATGGTTCAGGACAGGTTTTCGAGGATGAGGTGGGGCTGTGCAGCCCGCATATGCAACCGTCGACCGATTGTTCCGCATATTGTGCCGGCAAGGTTCGGTTCTGGGGGTTTTTAACGCGCCGCTAAAGCTGAAAAACTTCCAGAAACCGAGGTGTTCCATCGGGGGCAATTTGTGTTCTGATCATAAGGTTGCCTGTGACTGGCTTGGAAATGGTCGTGGCACGGCCGAAAAGCTCAATGGGGGCGTTGACGTACCCTGTTCTTGCGCTCACCACCGACTCACACCAGCCGTTGCCCTTGAGCGTTGAGGAGATGACCCCGTTCACAATATCTTCTGCCCCTCCTGCTTTCGCTTTTAACAGCAGATTAAGAATGGAGCGCATCTGTATAGGGTCGCCATACCCCTTTCGGATCACAGCGGCATATTTTTCATTTTTGGACTTGAAGGCTTTTTCTAGGGCGACAGAATACCATTTGAGCACTTCCGAGGAGTATTTATGGACATATACTCTATAAAATTCGACACGTGCTTTATAAATTTTACCTCTGTCATTGTAATGCTGATCGTTTGACATAGCATAATCTATCCCATCATTACATACAGCATATGTCTCTCCATTCTGCCTCAAGTACTTCCAGGATGATCTCACAGACAACATTGGACCCCTACAATTACTTTCTAAAAAATACTTAAGCCTCTGGTCTATTTTCACTAAATCTGCGATGAATACCTCGCTGCTTAAGAAGTATGGCCAAAATTCCGCATATTGTGAAAATGATTGAGGAATATTCAGCAATAAACTTCCCTTGAGTTCCGGCTTGTTGAGTTCCAGCTCTTTGAGTTCCAGCCTGTATAATAGATTATCGCTGGTTGAATTGTATAATAGATTATAGGTGGTTGGAATATGAGGCCCGGCGAGGAGAAAAGACCAGTTGTTGTCGTCTTCCATCTCCGTTTTTTTTGATACCCTGGTCAGGAACTCAATCAAGTTTTCTCCTTGTTTTGTATTCGCTATCCCTTCTTCTACATATTGTTCGTAGGCGAGTTGCTGCTGCTTAGTTTTTTCGTCGCGCTCCTCCTGCTTGTGAGTGCCGCACCCGCCGATGCAAAAAGTGATTATCATGGGCAACAACAATACGTGAATGAGAGTACGCATGGCTCCTCCAATTTTGTAGAATTGTTCCGTCGCCTTCAGTGAAGGCTGTCGCGTTGCATATTGTGACTTTCAGGAAAGTGGCTATGAACGAAAGTAAGCAATTTTGATTGGTAGCAGAAATTATCGAGATACTCATGGGATAGCAAGACGAAGCACCATAAAAGGCTCCGTTGAAAAATAACAACAATGCTGAATCTTGTATAGAATCATTTTCAGAAATCGGGAAAATCCGGCAAAAAAACGACCATTCATGAAAACTTGCAACGTCACCATGGACGGGCCGAAGCGGCGATTATGCCAGCAGATCGGCGTATTCCTTGTTTCGCTCCATGAACACGGCCACATAGGAACATTGCGGCACCACCTTTTTCCCCTGGCGGCGGGCATCCTCCAGCGCAAAGCGGGTCAGGATCGCGGCCAGATTTCTGCCCCGCAGATCCGGGGGCACGAAGGTATGGGTAAACACCAGCACCCTGTCGCCCTGCTCCACATAGTCCAACACCGCGGTTTTCCCTTCGATCTGCAGGTCGAAGCGCTTCATCAACTCATTTTTGTTCGGTTCGTTTTCCATATTGTTCCCCTCCTGCTCCCAGCTCTTCGTGGGACAGCGTCGTGCTGTTGCCCCAACCAAACAAACGGCGCCGGCCGGGCAGGCGACCACCACACAGCTACCGATCTCGATGGTTCCTCTCCCGGCCAATCCATGGTACACTGATTAGTCACCGGCAACACCCGCAAGCCGCCCTTAAGCCTGAACAATGACCGACCCATGCGCCCTCTCAGCAGCACCGCCAAAAAACATTTTCGCCTGCTCCGACATCTCTCCCGTCTCAAGGGCTACTCGGATCCCATCTATTTTTATCATAACAAAGTTACCCTTCTGCCGCACGGCGGAGATTTTTTCCCAGCCCTCTTCCAGGCCATGGCCGAGGCCACCACCACCATCTGCGCCGAGTTTTACATCGTCAAGGCCGACAAGACCGGCCAAGCCTTTGCCTGCGCCCTCCGGGAAGCGGCGGCACGCGGGGTCGAGGTCTCTTTAATTTACGATGCCATCGGCTGTTTCGACACCCCTTCCTCCTATTTCCAACAGTTGCAGGCGGCCGGCGTGCGCTGCCTGCCGTTCAACAAACCCGCCTTCTCCCGCCTCCGTTGGCTCGATCGCCGCGATCATCGCAAGATGGTCATCATCGACGGGGTCACTGCCTTCCTCGGCGGGCTCAATATTGGTGATGAGTACGCCGGCTACGGCGACAGCTACCTCCATTGGCGCGACGTCGGCATCCGCCTCGACGGACCGGCTGCCGGAGAATTGCAACGGCTGTTTCGCCAAACCTGGCTCCAGGAGGGCGGCGTCTCCGTTCCGGGACAGGACCTTCCCCCGCCCCTGCCCGCAGGCGACGCCGATCTGGTCATCATCAACAGTTCTCCCCACCGCAGCCGGTCCCTGATCCGCAATACCTTCCTCCTGGCTGTGGCCGGCGCCACCCATTGCATCCGGATCATCACCCCCTATTTCCTTCCTGGCCCAACAGTGGTCCGATCCTTGCTCCGGGCCGTCAAACGGGGGGTCCAGGTCCGGATGATCCTGCCTTCCATCAGTGATGTGCCCATGGTGCACATGCTCAGCCGCGCCTATCTCAAGCAACTGATCGCCGCCGGGGTGGAAATCTATGCCCGCCAGGGAACTATTCTCCACGCCAAGATGATGCTGATTGATAGCCAATGGGCAACCTTGGGGTCAGCCAACCTTGATTATCGCAGTTTCCACCGCAATTTCGAGATCAACATCATCGTCGACCACCATGCCTTCGGCCTTGCGACCGAAGCTTTGTTCAACGAGGAGCTGGCGA
Source organism: Pseudomonadota bacterium (assembly GCA_009778235.1). Taxonomy (GTDB): domain Bacteria; phylum Desulfobacterota; class Desulfobulbia; order Desulfobulbales; family Desulfobulbaceae; genus Desulfobulbus. The sequence continues at coordinate 2,234 of WRKE01000164.1, read as the reverse complement.
TGTCGACCCGATTGTCCTTAACCGACCATCTGCACACCACCAGGCTGCAACAATCCCTGGAATGGCTGCTGACGCCGTTGAGCCGCTTTCTCTGAGGCGGACAACCGCAACCAACGCCACCGGGGCGCGCATCCCATGCAAGGCTTGCTTTTGGACGCGTCCGGTGGTAACCATCATTTTTTGTTTGTATCCTTTGAGGCGGCAACCCTGGTTGACCCCGCTTGTTCGCCGACCATTCACTATCGCATAATTCCGACATCGCCCGCTCGCACCCGCATCATGGCAACCTACTGCATTGGCATCGACACCGGCGGCACCTATACCGACGCCGTTCTTCTGGATATTGCTTCCGGCCGGGTGGTCGACTGGCGCAAGGAACGAACCACGCCCCATGACCTCAGCCTCGGCGTCGGCCAGACCCTGCAGGGCCTGCTTAAGCAATCGGACCAGGTGCGCGAGGTGGCCTGTCTGGCCGTCTCCACCACCTTGGCCACCAACGCGGTGGTCGAGGGGCGAGGCGCCAGGGTTGGCCTGTTCGTCCTCGGCCATGTCCGCCACTTCAAGCTGCCGGTGGTGGCCAACATCTTCCTCAAAGGCGGCCACACCATCACCGGCGAGGAAGAGCAGCCCCTGGATATCGAAGGCCTGGTCGATACCCTGCCAAAGCTGGTCAGAGAGGTGGACAGCTATGCGGTCTGCGGGGCCATGTCCATCAAAAACCCGGCCCACGAGCTGGTGGCCCGCGAAGCCATCCGCCTGATCGACCCCAAGCCGGTCTTCTGCTCCCATCTGGTCTCCGACAATCCGGGTATGCTCGAACGCTCGGCCACCGCCTGTCTTCACGCCAGACTCATGCCTTTGATGACCGACTTCCTCGCTTCGATCCAACGATCCATGCTGGCCACCGGGCTTGATTGTCCGGTCACGATCATCTGCGGCAATGGCCGCGGCGAGGCCCTGGACCGGATCGCCGACCAGGCCGCCATCACCATGGCCAGCGGCCCGGCCGCCACCGCCCGCTTCGGCGCCGCCAGCGGTTTTGACCAGGCCCTGGTGGTCGATGTCGGCGGCACCACCACCGACGTCTGCCTGATCAAGAACGGCGAGCCGCTGCTCAACCGCGAGGGCTGTATCATCGGCGAATGGCGGACCCATGTCGAAGCAGTGGACATGTACACCGCCGGCGCCGGCGGCGACAGCCATGTCATTGTCCACCAAGACGGCCGCATCACCCTGGGCAGCACCCGGGTCCAGCCCCTGGCCATGACCCCGGATCTGCCTGATCCACGTCTCTGGCTGAACCGGGAAACCGATACCTACCTGGTCCTGCCGGTTGACGGCCTGGAGCCGGAGCTGGTGCAGAGCGACCCCTTGCTCCACTACCTGGCGCTCCACGGACCGACTCCGCCCAGCGTCCTTGCGGCCCAAACCGGAACAGGCGGTGTCCTCCTGGAAAAAAGGCTGGAACGGCTGATGTTTCTCCAACAGGTCGTGCTGGCGGGCTTGACCCCCACCGATGCCCTGCACTGCCTGGGGCTGCTCGACATCGGCCAGGGGGCATCGAGCCAAAGCGGTGCTTCGGTGCTGGCCACCCAACTGGGATTGAGCGCCGAAGCCTTCTGCCGCCAGATTGTGGCCGAAACCGAAGCGGCCATCGAAACCATCCTCCTCACCTATCTGGCCCGGACGGTATGGAAGGACAGCCCCAGCGGCGCCTTGCTCAACCGGCGGGACAACGATTTGTTCTCCCTTCGTTTCACCCTGAAATTGCCGATCATCGGGATCGGCGCGGCGGCCAGAAGCTTTCTCCCCGGGGTGGCCAGGCGGCTTTCGACCACCGTTACCTTTCCCGAGCACTGCGAGGTGGGCAATGCGGTGGGCACGGCCCTGATCGCCATGCGCGGCTGAGAATGACGACAGGGCCTGGCCATGCCAGTCTTTCCTCTTTACATCTGCCCCATCCTGATTATTTTGAGAAGGAATATCAGCTAGTCATGGGTGAAGCGCATGGAAGTTCTGCTCAGTCAATTCGATACCTATTTGCAGTCCTCGCTGCTCGTCTCACTGCTCATCGCCTTTCTCGGGGGAGTGCTCGCCAGTCTGACCCCCTGTATCTATCCGATGCTCCCCATCACCGCCGGGGTCATCGGCCACGCCAATGTCGGCGGCACCAGATGGCGAGGCTTCTTGCTGTCCCTGCTGTACGTGACCGGCATGGCACTCACCTATACCGG
>WRKE01000163.1 GCA_009778235.1 Pseudomonadota bacterium | reverse complement strand
GGTTATTGCTCGATCCATGGAGATTTCTCCCTGCGGTCGAAATGACGAAACAAGGGATGGTGTTCGGTGATTAATGACCGTATTAATATTAAGCAATACAAAGAGTGAATACATGCTATATATTTATAACTTAATGGAATGGAATCTAAGATGCAATGTATAAAATGCATAACAAAGAATATAAAGATAATTATAAAATATATTTTTATTGCATTGTTTCTGTTGTATGTATTTTATATTTATTCATGTTTATGGGTTAATCCATATTCAGAATTCACATTTACCATTAGTCATGACATTAAAGAAATTTTAATAAAATATGATATTAATGCAAAGCACGACAGGGATACCCCTTTTTTTGAAATTTCTGGAATTCCAGGAAAATATACCGTCAATTATTACCAGGCTGAAGAAATTCCGTTTGCGGCTAAAATGGCAACAATCAAATATTTCATAGAATTATATGAAGAAAGGGGGCGGAATGAACAGTTTAGGTTGAATATGTACAGAGAAACAAAAGCAGAGAGGAGGGGCATTTTTTCCGGAGTTAAACCTTTTTTTGAACTGACGATAGGAGGGGATAAATAATGGCTGATAGCCTTGAAAACGTTTTTAAGGTTTCGGGGATGGTTGCCTAAACCTCACCCATGAACAATCCGCTCAAGCGCCGCATTCACCAAAAAGCCGCTGCGGGTCTCGCCGCGGGCTGAAGCATGCCGGTCAATCCTGGCAAGTATCCTTTTCGGCATACTGATATTCACGCGCTCTGACTTATCGTCCAGCAAGACCCCGTCAATCTCGACCACCGCCCACGTCCATCCGGAAAATTCAGGATTCTTGGTATGATCTGCCAGTTTCCCGGGCGCCGGAACCGTGCCGTCATCGTCAAGCACGGTCTCAATCCACAAGGCAATAGCCTCTTTGCTGTTTTCGACCGCTTCATCCAAGGTGTCTCCGGCGGAGAAACATCCGGGAAGATCAGGAACGACGACGCCAAAAGCGGTGGTCTCATCTCCAGATTCGATGGCGATAGGGTATTTCAACTTCATGGTTGCCTCCTATTTGATGCCTGCCTGCTTGAGCAATTTGTTGACCAGTCCTTTGCCCAAGTCGTTTTTGGGATGCGGGACGCTGATATGACCAGCTTTTTCCGGGTGAGTGAAGATATGGTGTGACCCTTTCACCCCTCTCAGCGTCCAGCCGTCCGCTTCGAGCAGGCGCATGATCTCTTTGCTTTTCATGTTGTGTATGTTACACAATCAAACGGAGAAGATCAACATTATCCAATAAAAAAAGGTTGTTCACCCAAATCTATGCATGAGAGATTGAGTTGGTAAGTTACCCATGCAGTGGTAGAGGTTTTGGATGAAGTGTTCAGGGGTTCTGAATCCATAGGCCTTGTGACTGACCACCTTGGCTTGCGTGAATGCGTTGCCCACCAGAACCATTGTTTCAAATGCTTTTCGGCCCAAGGTTTTGTTATGCAGGACCACAGATCGCGAAAGCGTTCTTTGAGGAGATAGGCCCTGTTGATTTTCAAGTTCATTCGTTCAAACCGCTGAAGCCTGGTTCGTTGCTTCTGGGTCAGGTTCCAGGGGTTCTTGAGCCAGATGTAGCGGCTGCCTTTCATGAGTTCCTTGTGCTCTTTGCCTTTTTCGCGGATCTCATCCCGCCGGACTTGGTCACCAAAAGTGGCCCGGTTTCAGGGAACAGGAAGGATCTCCTTGCGGCCCTCGATGGTCAAAAAATTGAGGGTGGTGTGGATAGTGAACAGGGGGAAACACAGGGCCATCAGGAAAATGTTCAGCAATGGCACCATGCTGATCAGAGCGGGAAAAAGCCCCAGCCGGAAGGCCGGGCCGCTGTGCAGCCGCAGCCAGCCGAGTTTTTGACCTAAGGTCCAGCGATAGCGGGAGGCCGGATAGTCGACGAACATCAGGGCCGAATAGTACGCATAGAGCACGAACACCGTGGCCTGGCCGATCACCGGCACAAAGTTGGCGACCAGGGCGGCAATGGTGACCACTATACCCATGGCGCCGATCTTGATTCCCTCGCGAAGATCGATCAGGGCCCCGGCCAGACTGAACACCGCCTCACCCTCCCCGGCCTGGGTGCAATAGCGGTTGCCGGCCCAGGAGCTTAAGAAGGCATAGCCGGGCGTGGTCAGGCTGTATGCCAGGATAAAGGCCAGATAAAAGGCGACGACCCGGCTGAGGAGCACAAAGACCCATCTCAGGGCCTGCCACCCCCACAACAGCGGCCAGTGCCAGAATTTTTCCACCAAGGGCGGGGTGGTGAAAAACGAGCCGGTGAAATGGTTGATCAAATCCACGGTAAAGAGATAGCCCAGCCAGGTAAGGGTCCCGATCAGGAGCATCAGCAGCAGACTTAGGCCCAATAGGCGGGGGTGACGGAACAAAAAGGCACAGGAGGTGGAAAACGGCACCCAGGAAGGCGTACTTGGCAACTCCTCGGGCCGCACAGTGGTCTCATCCATGACAGATATCACCTGCAAAGAATAAAAAAAGCGCCGGGGAGGGCGAAGCGCCGCCCCTGGCTGTTCTTTGGCGCCTGCCCGCCGGGCAGGAGTAAAAAGACTATCAGCCCTGGTACACGCAGCCGATCAGATCAGATGTTTCGCAGTCGATCGCCCCGGCGCGCAGGGCGGCCACGATCGCTGCCACCTGATCCTTGCCGTCGATCTCAAGCGCTGCGCCCTGCTCGTCGGTATGCACCGTGTAGCCGCCTTCGCGCAGGGCCGACAGGGCATCAGCCAGCCGGCTGACCGAAAGGCCCAGCCGCGAGAAATCGTTCATGTAGAAAAGCGGCCAATCCGCATGACAGGCCACTGTTTTTCCTCGCTCGACAATCGGTAACAAACCCATGGGTTCACCTCCTGCTGATTCTCTGCATTGCCTGAATTCGGGGAGGCGACGCCCTCTCCGCGTTTTCAAGCACTGGCCATCTTCCTGCTCCGGTTTTTTGATTTCAGCCGGCGATATCCGCCACTTGGCCGCCGGCCAGCCGGATCAACTCACCCGTGGCGATCTCGAACATGCTGTCCGCGGTGCCGGCCGAGGCCCAGACCCGGTCAAAGCGGTGGACAGCGCCATCGATCAGGACCAGGGGCGGCTGCCGATGGGCAAAGGGGGCGACCCCGCCCACCGCATACCCGGTTCTGGCCTGGACGAAATCACCATCCGCCCGACCGATCTTCTCACCAATCAGGGCAGCCACCTTCTTTTCGCTGACCCGATTATCGCCGCAGGTGAGCACCAGCACCGGCCGGTCGCTCGCCTTGGCGCGAAAGACCAATGATTTGACAACCTGGGCCAAGGCACAACCCAAGGCGTTGGCCGCCTCCTGGGCGGTCTTGGTGCTGACCGCCAAAACCCTCACCCGGCAGTCGAGGCCGTTGTCTCGCAAATAGTGTTGTATCTGCCGGCAGCCTGCCGGCAATTCATTCATCCCTTGTTCCATCTCCACCACCATACCCAATGCCGCCTGAAAAACCAAGGGATGGCCGGTCTCACCGCAGGCCCGCCGCCCGGTCGAGCATCGCCGGCAAGCCGCCGTGATCATCGGGGACGAACCCAAAAACCTCCCGCCAGATGGTGTCGTTTTCCATACAGAAATAGAGGCAGGTCCGGGAATGGATTTTTTGGTTTAAGGCATCGGCCAGCAGCCGGTACATCTCCACCCGCCGCGGGCGGACGTAACGGCGCTTGCCATCCAGGCCGTCGATGAACTCCTGATAGAAGAAACGCGAGGCTGGAAAGCGCGCAGCCGCGATCCGCTTCAGCGGCGGCAGGTAGCGCAGTCCACCCAGGCTGATCCAGGCGATGGCCTCGGCCGGGACCATGGTGAACAGCCGGTCGATGGTGGCGCGGTACCCGTCCTGCCAGCCGGGATGGAGGATGATCGGGTCGAAGTGGAAGGCGAGGCTATAGCCCCAGTCGGCACACTGGGCAGCGGCCCGCAACCGCTCATCCAAAGTCGCAGTGCGAATCTCCTCCCTGACCATGATCGACGGGCTGTTGAGCGACCAAGCGACCACGGTCCGACCCCGGTGATCGAGTCCTTCAAGGTGAGCGATACTGGCGCTCTTGGTCTTCAATTCCAGCACCGCATTGGCCTGGCCGGCCATATAGGCGACCAGGCGGGGACTCAGCCGGGTGAGGCTGTCCAAGGCCAGACTGTCGGTGAACTCGCCGGTGCCGATCCGGAAGAAGCGGTGCGGCTGGGCGGCAAGCTCCCGGTCCAGTTCGGCGAACAGATCCTCGACATTGACGAAGAAACTGAGCCAGGGGTTATTGAGGTAGGCCTGGAGGATGCAGTAGACGCAATCCATGGGGCAGTTCATGCCGATGTTGAGCACCTGATAGTCGCAGCAGCGGTACTCGCGGGTGCCCGGACAGGGTTTGAAAAAGATGCCGCGATTGCGGCAGAGCAGGAGATGGCGCTTGCCGGCGGTGAGATTGGCCGGATAATAGCCGTCGATGACGGGCGTCTCGCGGGCGCCAACCTTGGTCACCGGCAGTTTGGCCCGGTCGATGATCTCTCTGGTGTAGTCCAGATCAACACAGTCCTCAGCCACATAAAGCCGGGTGACAAAGCGGGCCGGGTCAGGGGAGGACGCCAGGTTCATGCGGCCACATCTCCTTCTTGTTGATAGCGGAGGCCAGGTTGAGATAATGGGCTGCCTCTTCGGGGCGGCCGTGCTTGGCGCATCCCTGCCCGTAAATCCGGCATTTGCGCGCCAATTCGGCCACCGCCGCGCGACGCTGATCCGGCCGGAGCCTGCCCGCCTCCAGCAACGCCACCAGGGCACGGATGCGAAAGATATCCATACCTTGCCGGTGGATCGCGGAGAGTTGATCGGCTCGGCCGCCGTCCTTGCCGGTCAGCCGGTCGGGGACGAGCAGAAAGGGTTCGCGGCAACCGATTCGCAGCCAGAAATCGTAATCCTCGCAACAGGGCAGCGACTCGTCAAACAGCCCATGGCGATCAAACAGCTCTCGCCGGGCCATGACCGTGGACATCCCGACCACACACATCCTTAAGCTGGCGGCAAAGATGTCGCCGCCGGGCGGGTCGTGCTTCTTGTGCTGATTGACCCGCACCCCCCGGCGAAACCAGATTTCACGGGTGTGGGCGACAAGAAACTCCGGCCGGTCCGCCATGGCCGCCGCCTGCACGGCCAGCTTGTCCGGCAGCCACCAATCGTCGGAATCGAGAAAGGCGAGCAATTGCCCCCGGGCCAGGCGGATGCCGGTGTTTCGGGCCGCGGCCGCGCCCAAATTACGTTGGCACACCAGCCTAATCGGCACCGCGGCACCCGCGGCCAGCCGCTCGATCAGGGCCACGGTGTTATCGGTGGACCCGTCGTCGACCACGATCAACTCACCGCAGGCCAGCCGCTGCGCCAGTACCGACCCGATGGACCGTTCCAGAAAGGGCTCCCTGTTATAGGTGGGAATGATAACCGAAATCACTCGCTTCCTGCTATAATCCCGGTGGATTCCGACCCTTGCAGCCGCAGTGGGGTGGTTGCGGCCGCCAATTTATTATGGCGGTTTAGCCCCGGTATAGTATAGTAATATGTTTGATCCATAATCACTTTTGCGCTTTGAGCCTTGCGTTGCCAGCGTTCTGGTGGCGCCCATGGAATTCGACCAAGCCCTCTTATGTACACAGACATTCTCATCAATGCAACCTTCTACGAGAACCGGATCGCCCTGGTGGAAAACGGCAAACTGCGCGAATTCCACC
>WRKE01000162.1 GCA_009778235.1 Pseudomonadota bacterium | reverse complement strand
ACCGGTCAGGAGAACGATTTTTCGCGCCGGTTGCTGACCATTTTCCAGGATTTGTCCGAGGTGATCCAGACCCACGGGCCTGCGGTGGCGGCAATTGAAGACATGTTTGTCGACCGCAATCCACGCTCGGCCCTCAAGCTCGGGCAGGCGCGAGGCGCGGCGGTGGTGGCGGCCCTGCACAACGGGCTTGCGGTGTATGACTATCCCGCCCGCACAGTGAAGCAGTCGGTGGCCGGCTACGGGCAGGCCGAAAAGATCCAGGTGCAGCAGATGGTCCGCACCCTGCTGGGGCTGGATGCGGCGCCGTCAAAGGACGCCGCCGACGCCCTGGCGGTGGCGCTCTGCCATGCGCATCACCTGGCCATGCACCGCGTCACTGCGCTTCAGCGTTAAGGTCGCGCCACAATCCCCTTTTTTCTTCGTCAACCAATTTTGTGTTTGCCTGTCGCCCATGATCGCCTCGCTCAGTGGATTGCTTCTGGTCAAAACTCCCAACGCCGTCATCATCGATGTCGGCGGGGTGGGGTATGAGGCCTTTATTTCCGGCCGGACCTACGATGCCCTGCCGGAAACCGGGCACGCCTGTTTTCTCCATGTGCAGACGGTGGTGCGCGAGGACGCCATCCACCTGTTCGGATTTTCCGCCAAGGAAGAGAAAGAGATTTTTCTGCTGCTGATCACGGTTTCCGGCATCGGCCCGCGGCTGGCCCTGACCATTTTATCCGGGATCGGGGTTGTCGAGCTGTGCCGGGCGATCACCAACAAGGATCTGTCGCGGCTGACCGCCCTGCCCGGCATCGGCAAGAAGACGGCGCAGCGGATCTGCGTCGACCTGGCGGAAAAGGTCGGCGGTCTGGGCGGTTTTTCTGATGGCGCCACCCCTTCGCGGCCCCTGCCGGTGCTGGCTGGCGAAACCGATGCCATGAGCGATGCGGTATCGGCCCTGGTCAATCTCGGCTATCCCCAGGCCACGGCCTGGCAGGCCTTAAGGGCGGTCGAACAGCAGCTCGGTGAGGGATCAATGCCGCTGAAGGTCGAAGAACTGATCCGCCAGGCCCTGCGGGTGCTGGCGGTACGGTAAGGGGCCAAGACGGCTTAAGCGGCGGAGAGCACGATGAAGCACGAAGAACAGTTGACCGACCAACGGCTGGTCGCCGGTGCCTCGCTGCCCGAGGACCTGCAGGCCGGCGGCGAGATCCGGCCGCGCCTTCTGGACGAGTATATCGGCCAGGATCAGGTCAAGCAGAGCCTGCGGGTTTTCATCCAGGCCGCCCGCCAGCGGGGCGAACCACTGGATCATGTGCTGTTCCACGGTTTTCCGGGGTTGGGCAAGACCACCCTGGCCTACATCATCGCCAACGAGATGGGGGCAGGCATCAAGGTGACCTCCGGGCCGGTCATCGAGCGTCCCGGCGATCTGGCGGCCATCCTCACCAGTCTGCAGGCCGGGGATGTGCTGTTCATCGATGAGATTCACCGGCTCAACCATGTAGTCGAGGAGATCCTCTACCCGGCCATGGAGGATTATCAGCTCGACCTGGTGATCGGCCAGGGCCCCGGAGCGCGGTCGGTGAAGATGGATCTGCCCCGGTTCACCTTGGTGGGCGCCACCACCCGGACCGGTCTGCTGACCCCGCCGTTACGGGACCGGTTCGGGGTTATCCTCCGACTTGATTACTATAGCCCCGAACAACTGGTGGCCATCATCCGGCGGACGGCCCGGCTGTTCAATATCGGGATCGACGCCGAGGGCGCCATGGAGTTGGGGCTCCGTTCGCGGGGCACCCCTCGCATCGCCAACCGGCTTTTGCGGCGGGTTCGCGATTTTTCAGAGGTGGGAGGCCATCCGGTCATTTCCCGGGAGGTCGCCGATGCGGCCCTGACCATGCTCAATGTCGATCCCCTGGGCTTGGACGAGATGGACCGCCGTATTCTTATGACCTTGATCGAAAAGTTCCAGGGTGGCCCCATTGGCCTGGAAACCTTGTCCACCGCGGTGTGCGAGGAAAAAAACACCCTGGAAGACGTATACGAGCCTTTTTTGATCCAATCCGGCTTTTTGATTCGAACCCCCAGGGGCCGCATGGCCACTGCGGCCGCCTATGAACATTTCGGCTTGCAGGTTCGCGGTGGCGCTTTGCAACAGCCCGGTCTGTTTGATAATTCCGACCAGAAAGGCTAAAGCGGTTTCCCTTAAGCTGTTCGCCTGATCTCCCCACCTTCACCCCCCCCTCTTTTTACGCCCCTTTTACCAGATGGGTTCCATTGCCATTTTGGGGCCGCATGTCGCCACGGTCCGCGCTGGCTGCCATCGGCTGATGGGATCGGTCTGTTTTTGGTCGTTTTTTGCTTCGTTTTTTCAGCCGGTTGCCCCGAGAGAACCAAGCCCCGGACGGGGGTGTACCTCGTTGCCTTGATGTGTTTTTTCTTGACTCTCAAAGTCGGTTCGTTTACATATAAGCCATGAGGTGGTGGAAAGTGGTTTAAAAGGGTTGAAAGTGGTGGCCTGGCCCGGTTGGGGCGGGTAAAAGGAAACAAGGCGCGGTGCAGCGATTTCGAAGTCACACTGATCATACCCTTGATCCCAAAGGACGATTGAACATACCGACCCGTTTCCGCGACGTGTTGCGGGAGCAGTACAACTCCGAAATGTTGATCGTCACCCATTGGGAAAAGAATCTGCGGGCCTATCCCGTGGCCGAATGGGAGGCCCTTGAAGAGAAGCTGCTGGCCCAGGAAGAAAGCCAGCCGGATTTCGGTGAACTGGTTCGCTATATCATCGCCGGCGTCAACGAGTGCCCGGTGGACAAGCAGGGCCGTATTTTGCTGCCGCCGACCCTGAGGGCCGAGATGGGAATCGACAAAGAGGTGGCGGTGGTCGGCATGCTCCGGCACTTCGAGATCTGGGATAAAAAGCTCTGGGACGAGGAAGCCCTCAAGACGCGGCAGAATTTTGGTAATTACCGGGCGGGCCTGGCCAAATTGGGCATTATGTAATCCAGGAGGCCGATGGCGCAAGAGCAGCAGGAGGTCCATGTCCCGGTCTTGCGCGATGCGGTGCTCAACTCTCTCGGGCCGCGACCCGGAGGCATCTACGTGGACGCCACCCTCGGCTTGGGTGGCCATGCCGAGGCAATCCTGCGGGCCATGCCACCCGTGGGCCGGCTGATCGGTTTTGAGTGGGATGCTGACGCGGCCCGGATGGCTGCACAACGGCTGGCAGGGTATGGCGAACGGTTTGAGTTGGTGCGCGCCTCCTACGCCGACTTGGTCCCGGAACTCGACCGGCTGGGTGTTACGGGCATTGACGGTCTGATTGCCGATCTCGGCGTTTCCTCGCTGCAGTTGGATCTGCTCGAGCGGGGATTCAGTTTCAGGGGCGATCACCCGCTCGACATGCGGATGGATCGTTCCAGGCCAATGACCGCGGCCATGTTGGTTGCCGATTTGTCTGAGCAGGCGCTGGCCGATATTTTCTACTATTACGGGGAAGAACGGCAGGCGCGGCGAATTGCCAGATTCCTGGTCCAGGCCAGGGAGGAAGAGCCGGTGGCGACCACTGGCCGGCTGGCGGCCGTGGTGGCCGCGGCAGTGCCCCGGAAGCACCACCCGCCGAAGGTGCACGTGGCCACCAAGGTGTTTCAGGGCTTACGGATAGCGGTCAACGGGGAACTGGAGAATGTGACCCGGCTGCTGGCTGAGGCGCCGGTGGTGATGCTGCCGGGGGCGCGAATCTGCATGATCACCTTCCATTCCTTGGAAGACCGGATCGTCAAGCAGGCATTTGCGGGCAACCCGGCGTATGCGGTGGTCAGCAGGCGGCCGGTCCTGCCGACCGGAGGTGAGATTGGGCACAATCCACGGGCCAGGAGCGCAAAGCTCAGGGTCGCGGCGCGAAGGTGAAGGATTTTTCGAATATGAAAAGGAAGAACAGGGGAATTTGAAATGTCATCGAGCATGCGTGTCCGGACATACAAGCCTCGCCAAATAGTGGTGTCGAAGGCCAAGGCCCGTAGGCGATCGGGGCTTGCATTCCGCCTTCCGAGAGAACACGGCAAGATGCTGGCGGTCATGGCCGGAATGGCACTGGTGCTGGGTTTGGTCTTTACCCAGGTCTTCCACGGCCAAGTGGCGGACCTGCGAGTCAAGGCCGAGCAGCTGCATGCCACCAACACCGGCATTGCCAACGAGAATGTCCGGTTGTTGACGGCGCGGGCCCAGGTAGCCTCGAAAACCCAGATCACGGCCTTGGCCAAAACCAAGTTGCAGTTATTTGAGCCTGACCAAGGACAGGTGCGTCGGATGTAGGTGGCGATGACAAAATCCCTCAGGTCCAGGAAGAATAAAAGGCGATGGCTCTTCCCACTTTTTGTTTTGGTTATTTTGCTGACAGCAGCTGGTACTGTTCTGTTTAGAATCCATCCCTCCCTCCAGGATATCGGCAGAATTGTACAGTCTGCTGTTAGCAAAATTTCCTCTCGTTCAGCGGGCCTATCGCCCGCTGAACCTGTTTTAAGGGGCGCGGTCTACGACCGGAAATGGCGGGAAATGGCGGTTTCGTACCGGTTGTACTCCTTGATGGTCAATCCCGTTGAAATCGTTGACCGGCACGAAGTCGCGCAGCAAGTGGCCCGGTACATCGACGGGCAGCCGGAGCGGCTGGAGGCGAAACTGAAGAATTCGCAGGATTCCATGCTGCTGGCTGAGGATCTCGACGAAAAGCAGGCGACGGAGATCAAGAACCTGCACCTCAGGGGCGTGACCTGCAAGGCCGAAAATGCCCGCTTCTATCCCGGCCACACCGCCGCTTCCCATGTGTTGGGATTCATGGGGGACGGTGTGGGATTGGCGGGGGTGGAAGGCAAATACGATATCATCCTCCAGGGGGGTGGTTTCAGCAAGGCCAACATCCCGGATATCGATTTCAAAAGCCAGGAAAGCCTGGGCACCAAGGGTGCTGATCTGATCTTGACCCTGGATCTGGAGTTGCAACGGCAGGTGGAAAATCGATTTCGCAGCTATCTTGCCGCCCAGGGAGCGGACAAAGGGATGGGCATGGTGATCGAGCCGGGCAGCGGACGGATTCTGGCCCTGGTCAATCAGCCTTCTTTCAATCCCAACTATTTTTGGAAGGCCAGCGAAAGTAACCGGGTCAATCGTATGTACAATCACGTGCTCAACAAGGATCTGATCCGCCCCATCCTGGCGAGGGCGGCCGCCATTGAGCGGGAAGGGCTGGAGGGGCCGGCCCTGTTGCCCGTGACCGTGGCCGCGCCCGACTACGGCTTTGCCCAGCAGAAGCTCAATGCCTTTGAGCGGCAGATCCAGCTGTACGGCTCGGTGTTCGGCAACTGGGAATCAGGTCCCGGTGCGCCGGAACAGGGTGAGGCCGAACCAGTGGTCACCGGCGTCCAGGTTGGCGTCACCCTGGCGAGCCTGGTCAATGGCGGCTGGCGGATCACCCCCTATGTGGTTGATTCATTGTATGATCACCGGACAGGCCAGCGCTATGAGCGCAGCAACGAGGCCACGGAGAAAATCCATGTGCTCAATCCGGCCTTAGGCGTCATGATCCGGCGCGACTTGTTCACCAACTGGCTCCAGGAACGGGACAACATGGTCGCCTTCACCGCCGACAGCGTTCAGATGCGGCGGGAAAAACGATTTTCCAGCTTTTCCATCCAGGAGTTGTTTGCCGGATTCGCGCCGGCCAAGCAGCCGAAATTTTTGTTATTGATGGCAATCGAGCAGGATCATCTCTATCC
>WRKE01000161.1 GCA_009778235.1 Pseudomonadota bacterium | reverse complement strand
CAGGGAGCATGACAGGAAACAACCGCTTCCCGCTCCGGATCATCAAAGATTTCCGGCCTGTTTCTCTGCCTCGCCCCCGGCTCCGATGCGAGTAAAACCACGCAGCTTATACCTCCAACGGCAGGATGACCCGGAAGGTGGTGCCTTCGCCCACCCGGCTGCTGAGACTTATGCTCCCCTGGTGTTTGTCGACGATGTTCCTGGCAATGCACAGACCCAGGCCGGTTCCCCGGTTCTTGTCGGTGTAGAAGGGGGTGAAGACCTGCTCAATCTTATCCTCCGGGATGCCGAGTCCGGTATCAGTCACTTCCAGCACCACCGCGTTCTTGATCAACAGGAAGGCGGTGCGCAGATACAGATCGCCGCCCTCGGGCATGGCTTGGATGGCGTTGAACACCATATTGAGGGCCACCTGATACATCTGCTCGGAGTCAAACTGGATATCGGGCAGATCATCGGCCAAGTCGGTGTGCACCTGTACCGCCTTCTGCTGGAATTCGGGTTCCATGAACGACACCAGCCGTTCAACCACCGAATTGAGCGAGCCGGTGGAGAGGTACAGATCCTTGGGCCGGGCAAAATCGAGAAATTGGCGGACAATACCGTCCAGCCGCGAGGTCTCCTGAACGATGATATCCGCCAATTTTTCGTTTCCCGGCGCCACCTTGCCGATCCGGTTGCCGAGAATCTCCGCGGTCGAACGGACGATACCCAGAGGATTCTTGATCTCGTGGGAGACGGCCGCCACCATCTTGCCCAAGGAGGCGAGACGTTGGGCCTCGCCCAACTGCTCTTCCAGGCGCAGCCGTTCCTCGGCCCGCTCGGCCATGATCCGGTTGGCCCGGATCACGATCAGGCTGAGGATGACAAACAACACGGACATGATCGACAGCGACAGCACGATGACCCGGCCCTGGAGCATGATGATGGCCTCAAAGTCATCCGACAGATCCTGAACGACTTCGATCACCCCCATGATCTCGCCGATGCGTTCACCCAGCTTGTTTTCCTGGCGAAAGGGGACATAGGTTTTCATCGTGCAGAACACCTCGGAACTCCCTGGCAGCAGGCTGAGCAGGCTGCCGCCGGTGATCAGCATCGAATTGCTCTCGCCCTTGGCCGCCTTCTGGTACTCCAAGCCGCCCATGTCGCGCTTGCCCATCAACTCGGTGATGGTGGAATAGGCGATCCTGTTTTCCAGGGGTTCGTAAATGGTGACCGATTCGATCCGCATGCCCCGGGTGATGTTATTGACGATCTGATCCAGGCGCTCAAACTGGTCTTGTTCGGAAAGGGCTATTTTGCCGGAACGCACCACGGTGGGCAGGACAAACTGCACAAACACCTGCCGGTTGACATAGTCGGCAAATAGCCGGGAATAGGCCTCACTCCGCTGGAGCATCACGCTCTTGGCGTTGGCGGCGAGCATCCAGGACAAAACGAAGGAGGCAATCAGGATGAGCACCAGCGAGGTGAAGGCGAAATATTTGACCAGTTCAAACGGCAGGAGCGTATTGCTCTTGCCGCGCTGCCTGATCTTACGCCAGATCCTGCTGACCACTGGAATCCGCAGCCGCTTGCGCGAACTTTTCCCCCACGCCACCTTAAGCAACCGCCACCAGCGCGGCAGATCCGACAACTGCGGGCCGCCCGCGATTTTCGCCAGATTCGATGGTTTCAGCGACTGCGGCAACTTGAAGGCGCCAAAAAACAGCCGCACCCTGGCCAGCCAGCCCTTTTTGGGGGTTTGGGAACGTCTACGGACGTGCATGGCAGACTCCGCATCGGCTACAGACCGCCGGTTCGCACGGGCCGGTCGTGCGTCCGGACAAGGCCCGTTGGTACTCCTCCCAGAGATAGCCAGGCTGGATGCCCTGGTCGATCACCTCCCAACACATCCGCTCCTCCTGGCCGCGGGGCCGAATCGCAAACTGCCAGGGATCGATGCGTCTCTGTTTGCAAGCCTGCTTGAACCCCTGGCCGGAACCTATGGCGAGCAGGACCGGCCCGATCCTGCGGTCGGCCCGGGCGTACACCGACTGGTGCAGGGCCTGCTCGGGATGGTCGAATTTGAGGCGGAGATTGGCTTTGTCGCTCAGCATTCGGCGAAGATACCTGATTTTTTCCTTCAACGCCAGCAGGGCCTGGTCAATGGTGGCGGTGGCCGCCTCGGCGGCGGTCAAACCGCCGAACGAACAGTACTGGAACGGCGTCCATGGTTTGGGGACAAAACAGTTGATCGACAGGGTCAGCACCGAAACCCGGCCCCGGCCTCGGCCGATGGGCAGGATAGCGGCCTGCAGCCGCGTAACCAGGCGGACCAGCTCGTCCAGGTCGTCACCGGTCTCGGTGGGCAGGCCGATCATCACGTACAGCTTGAGATGGAGGATCCCGGCCCGCACCAACCGCTCGGCCGCGGCCAGAAGATCGTTTTCGCCCAGTCCCTTGTTGATCAGAAGCCGCAGCCGCTCCGAGGCCCCGTCCGCGGCAATAGCCACGCTTTTCAGGTTCGAAGCTGCCAGCAAATCCAGGGTCTGATCGGAAATGCGGTCCGCCCGCAGCGACGAGAAGGAAAGGGAACAGCCATGCTCCCGGAGATAACCGGCGATCTTATCGATGGTCCCGCTGCCGGCCATCTCCATGCCCAAAAGGCCGATCCGGTCGACGACAGGCGGCCGCTCCTCTAATCCTTTTAAGATGGCCTCGGCCGACCAGAGACGAGGCGGCCGATAAATGAAGCCAGCGGCGCAAAACCGGCAGCCCCGGCTGCAGCCGCGCCCCAGCTCCACCATGTACATCCCCAGTTCTGCCTCGGGCGACAGCAGGGTCGAGTGGGCGGCGCGATCGGTCTCCGCGATGACCTTGCTTACCCGGGGCGGGAATCCCGCTGGCCCACAGATCCCCTCGATCGCCCCGTCGGCCGACCAGGTGAAGCGGTAGTCCCCGGGCGCATAGCAGCCGGGAAGTTGGGAGGCGATCTGCTTGAGCAGCCGGTCACGCGGGGTGTCACCATATCCGGCCAAGGCCTGCATGAGTGGCGCCAGCACCGGTTCAGCCTCGCCGATCACCATCAAATCGGCGAACAGGGCCAGGGGCTCGGGGTTGAGAAAAACCCCTACCCCGCCCAGCACCACCAGGGGATTGCCCGGCCCCACGGTCCGGGTGCGGTCGGCGGCATAGACTGGCAGGCCGCCGGTGGCCAGCATGGCGGCCAATCGGGGATAATCATGCTCAAAGCTGATCGAGCCGAACACCAGGGGGAAATCGGACAACGGCCGGGAAGACTCCAGGGAGCGCAGGGGCTGGCCGTCGGCGGGATAGACCATGCGCTCGCACACCACCCTCTCGTCGCGGTTGAGCAGGCTATAGACCAACTGAAACCCGAGATTGGAAACCGCCACTGGATAGGTGTTGGGGTAGAGCAGCGCCACGGGAATCCGGTCTTTCCATTTCTTGCGGATCGTACCCGTCTCAAAGGCAAGGGGTGACAGGGCGGGGGTGGTCATGGATCAGGAGGCAGGGGGCGAGAAGGGGCGCATGGGGCGCTCGGCTGCCAGCTCAAACGCCGAGACAAAATGGGGGAATATCCCGTGGACATTCCCCCATTGCGTATCAGGATGGCGCAGGCAGCGGGCCACCGGCCCGCTACCGCTATCAGTTGGCCTTCTTGCGCAGATAGGCCGGCTCGTCGTAGTCGTTGCTGATGTCGTGCTCATCGAAGATCGGTTTGGGCATGCGCGGCAGCCCTTTGGGCAGAAGATTGGGCTTGGCGATGCTGACCGGCGTGGTTTCGGAGAAACCGGTCTCGTCGTCGAACATCCGGGGCAGCCGACTCCGGCTGCTGCCGGTCGCCGGGGCCTGTTGCGCCACCGACCGGGACCGCTTCAATTCTATCGGCATCTCGGGCTCCTCGATACTGGAGATGCCGGTGGCGATCACCGTGACCCGCAACTCGTCGCCCAGCGACTCATCGAACAGGGCACCGATGATAATGTTGGCGTCGTCGTGGGCCTTCTCCTGGATCAGGGCCGAGGCCTCCATGAACTCGTTCATGGTCATGGTTGCCTTGGCCGCCGAGATATTGATCAGGATACCGCGGGCACCGTCGATGCCCACATCTTCGAGCAGTTGGTTGTCGATAGCGCGCTTGGCCGCCTCGGTGGCACGATTGTCGCCCACCGCCGAACCGGTTCCCATGATCGCCGGCCCGACCTCCTTCATGACCGTCTTGAGGTCGGCAAAGTCGACGTTGATGTGTCCCGGCAAATTGATCAGGTCGGTGATGCCCTTGACCGCCTGCAACAGCACATTGTCCACCATCTGCATCATGTCGACCAGGGTGGAATTCTTGTTCATCAGGCTCAGGAGCCGGTCATTGGGCACGGTGATGATGGTATCGGAAAACTCCTTCAGTCGCTCCCAGCCGGACTCGGCGTTGCGCATCCGCTTTTTGGCCTCGAAATAAAACGGCTTGGTGACAACCGCAACCGTCAGGGCGCCGGATTCCTTGCTCAGCTTGGCAATGACCGGGGCAGCGCCGGTTCCCGTGCCACCTCCCAGACCGGCGGTGATGAAGACCATGTCCGCACCCTTGAGCACGGCCTGCAGGTCTTCGTAACTTTCCTGGGCAGCCTCTCGGCCCATTTCCGGGTCCGCCCCCGCTCCCATTCCCTTGGTGATTCCCGGCCCCAGCTGCAGCCGGATGTCGGCCCGGGATTTTTCAAGGGCCTGCATATCCGTGTTAGCCGCGATGAACTGCACACCCGTTAACCGGCTTTCGACCATGGTGTTAATGGCATTACCACCACCGCCGCCGACTCCGATTACCTTAATCACAGCTACAGTTTCTTCTTCGGCCATCCTGAAAGCCATAGTCCTCTCCCAAGAAAAATTTCCGCTTAATTCCTGAAAATATACCACCGTACCCGGTGATACCAAAGGGAAAACCGTCCGTTCAAACGATATTCTTCATCCACTTTTTCAGCTTGCCGAACAGGCTTTCGGAAGCCTGCGACACATTGGTTTTAGCCTTGCTGCCGTACAACACCAACCCGACCCCAGTGGTGCATCGGGGCGAGTGGATGTCCTCAATCCTGCCGGACACCCCCTGCGGGTAGCCGATCCGGACCGGCAAATCAAAGATCTGTTCAGCCATCTCGACAATGTTGGCCAAGAGCGCGGTGCCGCCGGTGATGACGATGCCGGCGTTGATCCGGTTCCGGTATCCGGAGGCGCAGATGTTTTTGTTGACCATCTGCAGGATCTCCTCCATCCTGGCCTCGAGGATTTCCACCATGATCCGCTGCGAAACTTTGCGCGGCTTGCGGTCGCCGACCGTGGGCACCTCGATGATATGATTTTCCTTGATCATCGAAGAAAGCGCCCCGCCGTACAGATATTTCAGCTCTTCCGCCTCCTGAAGCGGGGTACGGAGCCCCACCGACAGGTCACTGGTGAGGTTGTTGCCGCCCAGGGCCAGCTCCCAGGTATGCTTGATAGTGCCGTTGCAGAAGATGGCCAGGTCGGTGGTGCCGCCGCCGATGTCGATCAGGGCCACCCCCAGCTCCATTTCGTCCTTGCCGAGCACGGTCAGGGACGAGGCCACCGATTCGAGCACAATTTCAGCCACGTTGAGACCGGCCCGATTACAGCTGGTCACCACGTTGTGCAGCGCGGTGACATCGGCGGTGACGATATGGACGTTGGTCACCAGACGAACCCCGGTCATGCCCAGGGGATTCTGGATGCCGGTGTGGTCGTCCAC
>WRKE01000160.1 GCA_009778235.1 Pseudomonadota bacterium | reverse complement strand
TTGGGCGACCGGGTGGCGCTCGGCGAGCGGGTCACCATCCATGCGGGTGCAATGATCGGCGACGATACGGTGATCGGCGACGACACCGTCATTCACGCCAATGTGACGGTGGCAGAGCGCTGCACCATCGGCAGGCGGGTGGTGCTCCACCACGGCGCGGTGATCGGCAGCGACGGCTTCGGCTTTGCCACCGACCGCATGGGCGTCCATTACAAAAAGCCGCAGGTGGGCACGGTCCGGATCGACGATGAGGTCGAGATCGGCGCCAACTCCTGTGTCGACCGGGCCGCCTTTGGGGTGACCTGGATCAAGTCCGGGGCGAAAATCGACAACCTGGTCATGATCGGACACAACGTGGTGGTCGGGGAAAACTCGATTCTGGTGGCCCAGGTCGGCATCGCGGGCAGCACCACCTTGGGCCGCAACGTGGTGCTCGGCGCCAAGGCAGGCGTTGCCGGGCACCTGCATCTGGACGACCAGGTTATGGTGGCGGCCATGGGCGGCATCCATAACAACCAGCCCAAGGGCGCGATGGTCGGCGGTGTCCCGGCCATTGAGGTCAAAAATTGGGGACGCGCCGCGGCCGCCTTCGGCAGATTGCCGGAAATGGTCAAGGAACTGCGGCGCCTGCGCAAAGAAGTGGACCGGCTCAGTGGTTTGCTTGCATCCACACACCATGAGGAAAAAGAATGACGACCGCAGCCTCTGATCTGCAACTTCCCATCGATGTCAATGGCATTATGGCGATCCTGCCGCACCGCTACCCCTTTTTGCTGGTTGACCGGATCGTCGAGGTGGAATTAGGCCAGTCCATTGTCGGCATCAAGAACGTCACCATCAACGAGCCTTTTTTCCAGGGCCATTTCCCCGGCGAGCCGGTTATGCCCGGGGTGCTCATCCTGGAGGCCATGGCCCAGGTCGGCAGTATCCTGGCCTGCCTCTCCAGCCCGGAGCTGGTCGGCCGGCTCGCCTATTTCGCCGGCTTGGACAAGGCCCGTTTCCGCAGAATTGTCCGTCCGGGTGACCAACTGGTGCTCAAACTTGAGATGCTCAAGCAGAAGGCCAAGGTGATCAAGGTGGCCGGCCAGGCCCTGGTCGACGGCCAATTGGCCGCCGAGGCCGAATTGATGGCCAGCTTCGCCTGATTTATCCAGGCCTTTCCGGCGGCCTGTCATGCCCCCCATTTCCTTTGATCAGGATTCGTTATCATGCCCATCCATCCCACAGCGGTGATCGATCCAAAAGCGGAACTCGACAGTTCGGTGATCATCGAGCCTTATACCGTCATCGACGGTCCGGTAAAGATCGGACCGGAGACCCGGATTTGCGCCCATGCCGTGGTCTGCGGCCACACCACCTTGGGGGCCCGCAACACCATCGGTTCCTTTGCCACCATCGGCGGGCCGCCCCAGGATATTCATTACCAGGGGGAACCGACCGAACTGATCATCGGCGACGGCAACCAGATCCGCGAATACGTCTCCATTCACCGGGCCACGGTCAAGGCCAGCGGCAAGACGGTGATCGGCAACCACAACATGATCATGGCCTACTGCCATATCGCCCACGACTGCATCATCGCCGACCATGTGATCATGGCCAACGTCGCCACCCTGGCCGGGCATGTCGAGATCGGCAGCCATGCCAACCTGGGCGGCCTGGTGGCGGTGCATCAGTTCTGCCGTATCGGCGACTATGCCTACATCGGCGGCATGTCCGGCATTGGCCTTGACGTGCCGCCCTATGTGATCATGGAAGGCACCCGCAATCAGATGCGCATCGCCAGCATCAACAAGATCGGCCTGCGCCGCGCCGGCATGAACCGCGAAACCATCAAGCGGCTCGAAGAGGCCTTCCGCATTCTGTTCCGTTCCCCGGAGATTCTGCTCAAGGATGCGCTGGCGAAACTGGAAGAGGAGATGAGCGACTGCGCCCTGGTGCAAAACATGGTGCGCTTCTTCCATTCCAGCAAGCGCGGCGTGGTCAAGCGCACCCTGGATGACTGAGGTCAACAGTGCCGCCCCGATCGGCCTGATCGCCGGCGGCGGCCAGTTTCCCCTCCTGTTCGCTTCGGAAGCGCGGGCCCGGGGTCGCAGGGTGGTGGCCATCGCCCATGTCAGCGAGACCGATGCCCAATTAGAGGCGCTGGCGGATGTCACCTGCTGGGTTAAGCTGGGGCAACTGGGCAAAATCATCTCCTGCTTTCATCGGGAAAAGGTGCGGGAGGCCGTCTTTGCGGGCACCATCACCAAGACCAGGATCTTCCACGATATTCTTCCTGATCTCAAGGGCTTGTCCCTGTGGGGCAAGATCGATAGGCGCCAGGATGACGCCATCCTCCGGGCCGTGGCCGCCACCCTGGAGGAGGAGGGCATTCGGGTGCTGGCCTCCACCTGTTACTTAGATCACCTCTTTTTTCCCCAGGGCGTGTTGAGCCGCAGGAAACCTTCGGCCGAACAGATGGACGACATCCGCTTCGGCTGGACCATTGCCCGCGAAGTCGGGCGGCTCGACATCGGCCAGTGCGTGGTGGTCCGTGGCCGCAGCGTCCTGGCGGTCGAGGCGATCGAGGGGACCGACGCCGCCATCCGCCGGGGCGGCACCTTGGCCGGTTCCGGGGCAGTGGTGGTCAAGTTGAAAAAACCGAACCAGGATTTTCGTTTCGACCTGCCGGCAACCGGGGTGACCACCATCGAAACCCTGGCCGCGGTCAAGGGGGCGGTGCTGGCGGTGGAGGCCGGACAATCGCTGCTGTTCGACCGGGAGGCCATGGTGGCGGCCGCCGATCGGGCGGGGCTGGTGGTGGTGGGGCTGAGCGAGGATGGGCAGGGGAGGCTGAGCTATTGATCGGGTATGATGGGGTTGAGCTCTCTTCGTTGTACCGGACACGAGCGAAAAAATAGTAGAGCCGGATGGGTAGAGCGCAGAGCCGTAGAGCCGTAGGATGGGTAGAGCGCAGCGAAACCCATCAGTAGCGAAACCCACCATAGACCTGTCTTTGTTGTACAGGTCACATCCCCAGAAACAGCCTTGTCTTGCCAAGCAATCATGATCGTTGCCAATGCTTGAGCGTGGGCACCGCCGTCATTTCGATTGCAGGGGAAATCTCATTGTTTGAGAGATAACTAATGGAAATATTTAAAAAATTTGTCTTAACAGCACTCGTCGAAATGACAAAAAAAGATGTGGTCAATGTTCGCTAACGCCCTCATGAGCAGGCAACACCTGCGCCGGCAGGAGGCAAGGCCATGACGGAAATGATGCGGATTGTCGACATCTTGCGGCAACAGCCCTTGGGAGAGACGATTGAGGCGAAAGGGTGGCTGCGGACCCGGCGTGATTCGGGCAGCCTCAGCTTTCTTGATCTCACCGATGGCTCCTGCCTGGCTGGTCTCCAGATTGTTGCCGAACCAAGCCTGGGCAACTATCTGACCGAAGTGAAGAGACTGAGCACCGGCTGTTCGCTCCGGGTCCGGGGCAGGTTGGTGGCCTCGCCGGCCAAAGGCCAGCCGGTGGAGCTCCGGGCGGACCTTGTTGAGGTGCTGGGCCTCGCCGACCCCGAAACCTACCCTTTGCAGAAGAAGCGGCATAGTTTGGAATTTCTCCGCTCCATCGCCCATCTTCGCTCCCGGACCAATGCCCTGGGCGCGGTGGCCAGGATCAGAAGCGCGTTGAGCTTCGCCATCCACCGTTTTTTCCGCGAACAGGGATTCATCCTGGTGCAAACCCCGATCATCACCACCTCGGACTGCGAGGGCGCGGGCGAGATGTTCACGGTCACAACCCTCAACCCGGTCCAGATGAATAAGCATAATCCCTTTGCGGATGATTTTTTCGGACAGAGGGCCGGGCTGACGGTCAGCGGCCAGTTGCAGGCGGAAGTTTTTGCCCTGTCCCATGGCCGGGTCTATACCTTCGGCCCGACCTTCCGGGCGGAAAATTCAAATACCACCAGGCACTTGGCCGAGTTCTGGATGCTGGAGCCAGAGATGGCCTTCTGCGATCTCGCTGGCGACATGGAGATGGCCGAGGCCATGATCAAGGCGCTGATCGCCGCGGTCCTTGCCGAATGCGCCGAGGATCTCGCTTTATTTGACCAGCACGTGGCCAAGGGCCTGATCGACAAACTCACCAAGGTGCGCGATTGTCGGTTCGTCCATCTCACCTACACCGAGGCGGTGGCGGAGTTGCAGCGCGGCCGCCGGGATTTCTCGTATCCGGTGCGGTGGGGCGTTGATCTTCAGGCCGAGCACGAGCGCTATCTCTGCAAAGAGGTGGCAGGGGCGCCGGTGATCGTCACCAACTATCCGGAGGCGATCAAGCCCTTTTATATGCGTCTGGATGACGATGGCCGCACGGTGGCGGCCATGGACATCCTGGTGGAAGGCATCGGCGAATTGGTGGGCGGCAGCCAGCGCGAAGAGCGGTATGAGGTGCTGGCCAGGCGGATGACCGCGGCCGGGCTCGACCTTGAGCAATATGGCTGGTACCTTGATCTGCGCCGGTTCGGCTCCGTGCCCCATGCCGGTTTCGGGCTGGGCTTCGACCGGCTGGTGCAATTCGTCACCGGCATGTCCAATATCCGCGACGTCAGCCCCTTTCCCCGGACCCCGGGGAGCGCTCCCTGCTGATTTTTCCAGGAAAAGGAGTTCGCCATCTCGACCGTCACCGGCAACACCCACAGCCTCAAGCCCAAGCAATTGCGGGATCTGGAGCGGCTTGCCCAGAAAAAGGTCGCGCCTGATGAGATTGTCGGCCGGGAGACTGCCCGTTCGCTGGCCGCCTTGTCAGCCGCCTTGAACCGGCAAATCGGCCTGTTGATCCATCGATCCGGCCGGATCGAGGCCGTGATCGTCGGCGACTACGATCGAATCACCATCCCGGCCCTGGCCCAGGTGGGCACCTCCGGCGGCCGCCTGCGGGGCCTGCGCTGCGTGCACACTGTCCTGGGTGATGCTGCGGGCGTAAGCGAAGAGGACCGCATGGATCTTGCCTGTTTACGGCTTGATTTGATGGCGATCCTCACCATCAAAGACGGCCTGCCGGAGCTGCTGCACGCGGCGCACCTCATGCCGCGCCCAATGGACGGCCGCGACTGGGCGGCGCTGCCGCCGGTGCATCCCGCCAACCAGCCGCAGTCCTGCATCGCCCTGATCGAGGCCCTGGAAGAGGAATTCGTCCGGGCACGGCCAGGGCGCGAGGTCGACCGGGGCAAGGACCGCGCCATCCTGGTGTCGGTGACCACCGGCGCGCTGCGCGAGGCCGAGGAATCCATGGCCGAGCTGGCCGAGCTGGCCCGTTCCGCCGGGGTCGAGGTCCTGGACCAGGTGATCCAGCGGCGCAAGCACGCCCATCCCCGCTTCATCCTCGGCCGCGGCAAGCTGGTGGAAATCGTGCTGTTGAGCCTGCGGCTGGACGCCAACCTGCTGCTGTTCGATCAGGAACTCAGCCCCTCGCAGATCCGTTCAGTTACCGACCACACCGATTTGCGGGTCATCGACCGGACCCAATTGATCCTCGACATCTTTGCCAGCCGGGCCCGTTCCCGCGAAGGCAAGCTGCAAATCGAGATGGCGCAGTTGAAGTATATGCTGCCCAAGCTCACCACCCGTGACGACGCCCTGTCGCGGCTGACCGGCGGCATCGGCGCCCGTGGACCAGGCGAGACCCGCCTGGAGATCGACAAGCGGCGGATTAACGACCGGATCACCCGCCTGGGCAAGGAACTGAAGGCGG
>WRKE01000159.1 GCA_009778235.1 Pseudomonadota bacterium | reverse complement strand
AATATTGGAAAGATTTCTCTTCGCTACGCTCATCGAAATGACAGAAAAAGACGTGGTCAATGTCCGGTGAATAACGAATTCATTAATAACACCCCCAGACGCCCATGCCCCGCGCCCACGCCGCGTAACTAACCATGCCTGAAACTCAGCCAGCGCCAACCATAAACGCCATTGCGCAACGCATCCTTGAGCTGCGTGGCCAGCGGGTCATGCTCGATGCGGACTTGGCCGTTCTGTACGGGGTGGAGACCGGAGCGCTTGTCCGGGCCACAAAGCGTAATCCCGCACGGTTTCAAGATTTTGTTTTCCAACTGTCCGCCGAGGAATGGGAATCTTTAAGACGCCAATTTGGCATCTTAAACACAGGGCGCGGCCAGCATCGAAAATACCTTCCATATGCCTTCACGGAACACGGGGCGCTTATGCTTTCCAGCGTCCTGAATTCCGCACACGCGACAGAAATCAGCCGCATGATTATCCGCACCTTTGTCTGGGTAAGGCAGACCGTGCCCGCCTACCAAGAGCTTGCCGCTAAGGTTGCCGAACTGGAGGCAGCCGTGGGCAAACACGATGAAGCGCTCGACGGCATCTTTCAAACCCTGCATCAACTCATCGTCCCACCCGAGAAAGAAAAACGGCGTATCGGCTTTTAGGCTCAAAATGAAAATACCATTCCGACCCCTCGCCCCCTCGCGAAATTCTGCCTAGGGGAACGCGGCAAGACAGAGATTGATTACCGTGGCATCCAAGAGGTAGAGTTTGCCCTTGAACGAAAATCGGTGTTTGGGTGCGACCAGTTGGCATCGCTTCAACAACTTGGCGAACAGGGCCTGATACAAGCTGGCGGGTTGTTCCGCATTCACCCGAGCTAGGGTTGCCTTGGTGATTCGCTTCATGTCGAGGTGATAGACATGTTCAAGCCCGTATTTCCGGATCAGCTAATGCTTGAACGAGCGCTGGCCGGTGAACATCATCGCCACCTGGGGATCGGCCTCGTTGCAGGCCTGGATCGATTCGAAATCGCGGATCGAACCGCCTGCCTGGAGGATGGCGGTGACCCCTTCGCGGATGCCGACATCGGCGGCGTCGCGGAAAGGAAAGAAGGCATCGGAAATCATCACCGAGCCGGGGAGTCCGGCCTTATCGGCCCTGACCTTGGCGTCGATCGCCTCCTTCTTCGCCTGGTCCCGCCGGCCACGTTCGATCTCGGCCACCAGGTCGGCATAGGGCAGGCCATGGGCGTCAAAGCAGGTGATATCAGCGTACTTGGTGTATGCCTTGTGCACCGCGATCTCGGCGACCCCGACCCGGTCCTGCTCGCCCGCGCCGATGGCGGTGGTGCAGCCATCCTTGACATAGATCACCGAATTGGAGGTCACGCCGTGCTCAATGGCCCAGCCAAAGAGCATGTCCTCGATTTCGCGGCTTGAGGGCGCACGCTCACAGCGATATTCGACCCCCTTGTAGGTGGTGGTCGCGGGTTTGAGGTCAGCGAGCGAACGGATGGTGTTGACCGCAGACTGCTGAACAATGATGCCGCCGTCGATCAGTGATTTGAAATCCACGAAACGCTGGCGTTCAAACTCGGCCAGGCGGGTGATGCCGGCCATGCGGATCACCCGCAGGTTCTTGCGGCGGGCCAGGATGCTGAGTACCCCTTCCTCGAAATCCGGGGCGCACACCACCTCCAGATAATTTTCCGCCATCAGTTCGGCGCATGGACGGTCAAGCGGCCGGCTGGTGACCACGGCTCCTCCGAAGGCGGCTATCCGGTCGCAGCGGTTGGCCCGGTTGTAGGCCTCGGCCACACTGGCGCCGATGGCGGCCCCGCAGGGATTGTTATGCTTGAGAATCACCGCGGCCGGGCGATCGACCAGATATTTGATGATGTTCAGGCCGTTGTCGACATCGGTGAGATTGATCTTGCCCGGATGCTTGCCCACCTGCACCATATCTTCGACCGGGATGGAGCTGACCAGACCGTTGCCCGGCTCGATGTATTGGCAGTCGCCCAGCAGGAGATTGCCGTTCACCAGTTCATAGAGCGCTGCTTCCTGGTCTGGATTTTCACCGTAGCGCAGCCCCCGTTCATCGATTGTGCCGTCGGCCAGAGGGATTTTCCAGGTCTTTTTCCGGTAGACCAGGGTCTGGTCGCCAAAGCTGATGGTCATCTCCAGGGGAAAGGAGTCACCCAAGAGGGCGGAATACATTTTTTTCAGATCAGTCATGGTTGGTAAAGCTCCTGACAAAGACAGAGGTGATTCATAGGTGGTCCGACGTTAACCGTGGCCAAACAGGCCAGGGCAAACCGGCTGTTTGCGGCGGCATCACACGTCAGGCGGGATTGCCGGAATTAATAATGGCTCAAGGGGGCAATGGTGTCGCCGGCGGCGATGGTACAGTGGGCAAGTACGCTGTTGGCTCCCACGGTCACCCCGTCGCCCAGGATAGAGGTGTGCACGACGCAGCCCCCGGCGATCCGGCAATCCCGGCCGATGATCGAGGCGCCGCTGATGCGCGCTGCTCCTTCGATGATGGTGTCCGGGCCGATGGTGCAGTCCGGCGAGACCAGCACCGCCTCCGGGGCATACATGCTCACGCCGGCCAGCATCAGGTCGCGGTTATGGCGCTGTTGCAGGGTGGCATGGGCCTGTGCCAGTTCGATCCGGGAATTGACCCCCAGAACATCGATGGCCCGGGGATGGACAAAGCGGTGGACCGTTAATCCTTGGTTGCGGGCAATGGCGACAATGTCGGTCAGATAGACCTCGCCTTGACTGTTGTCGGTGCCGACCCGGCGCAGCGCCTTGAACAGGAACGAGCGGTCCACCAGATAGATACCGGCATTGATTTCCCGGATGCGCCGTTGTTCCTCGGTGGCGTCTTTCTCCTCGACAATGGCCTGGACCGTGCCTTGGGCGTCGTTGAGGATGCGGCCGTAGCCAAAGGGCTGGTCGAGCAAGGTGGTCATCAGGGTCAGTATTGCCCGGTTCTGCCGGTGGGAGGCGATCATCTCGGTCAGGGTCGCGGCCTGGATGAGCGGGGTGTCGCCGCAGAGGATCATTACCAGGTCGGTGTCGGCGCAGGCCTGCTCGGCGCAGAGTACGGCATGGCCGGTGCCCAGTTGTTCTTCCTGGATGACCGGGGTGACCATAAACGGGTCAAGTCCGCGCAAAACCTCCTGCCGCTGATGGCCGACAATGACCGCACAGCGCTCGATGGCCGCCTGCTGGACCGTGTGGAGCACATGGTGGAGCATCGGCCTGAAATACACCTCGTGCAGCACCTTGGCGCGGGATGATTTCATGCGGGTGCCTTTGCCGGCGGCAAGCACCACGGCGGTGATCGATGGAGTCATGGGGAGATCCTTGTGAACGCGAGGGAGATGTCGGAAAAAATAAACTACTGTAGAAAATAAAACATTTTTTGACAAGCAGGACCTTATCCGGGCAGATGGCCGCTTTCGATCATATCTTCCCCTGTTCGGCAAAAAAATTGATGCGAATCCCCCGGGTCATTCTTACAGTGGGCGGGCAGGGGGCAGGCCATTTTGCCGACCGACACTCCAGGCGGCAACACAAAAAAGAAATCTCCCTGTACCGCCTTTTTTCAATCCCAACGAGAACAACAGAAAATGCGACTACACGACCACCAGGTGCTGATCCTGGACGGCGCCTGCGGCACCAATCTGCAGGAAATGGATATCCCGGCGTCAGCCTGGGAGGGCAGGGAAGGGTGCAATGAGCTGCTCAACCTGACCGCCCCGGAGACAATCATCGCCCTGCACACAAGTTTTGTCGAGGCCGGGGCCATGGTGCTGGAAACCAACACCTTCGGGGCCAACCGGATTGTGCTTTCGGAGTATGGACTGGCCGATCAGGTGGAGGCCATCAATCGGGCCGGGGTGCAAAACGCCCGCGCCGCCATCGGCGGCAAGCCCGGCATCTATGTCGCGGGCTCGATTGGTCCCGGCACCAAGCTGCCCTCGCTCGGCCATATTACGGTGGATGAGCTGGCCCTGGCCTATGAAGAACAGATCCGCGCTCTGGCTGCGGCCGAGGTGGATGCGCTGATCGTCGAGACCTGCCAGGATCTGCTCCAGATCAAGACCGCCCTGACCACCTGCTTCGATACCTTGAAATCCCTAGGGATGGACCTCCCGGTCATGGCTTCGGTGACCATCGAACGGACCGGCACCATGCTGGTCGGCACCGACATGGCTGCCGCCGCCGTAACCTTCGAGCCCTATCCCCTGTTTTCTTTCGGCTTAAACTGCGCCACCGGGCCGCTGGACATGGAATCGCATATCCGCTACCTAAGCCGCAACTGGCCGGGCCGTATTTCGTGCGTGCCGAATCAGGGCCTGCCGGAGATAGTTGACGGCAAGACCTGTTATTCCCTCAAGCCTGCGGCCTATGCCCGCGAAATGAAGCGGTTGGTCAGCGAATACGGGGTCAGCGTGGTCGGTGGTTGCTGCGGCACCACCCCGGCCCATATCCGTGAGCTGGTTCACGCCCTTGACGGCGTACAACCGGCGCATCGGGAGGTGCGGGCATGAAGCCTTCGGTAGCGAGTCTGTATCAGGCAATTGAGCTGCAACAGGAGATTCCGCCGCTTTTGATCGGCGAGCGGGCCAATGCCACTGGCTCGAAAAAATTCCGGGAACTGCTGCTGGCCGACGATTACCAGGCCTGTGTGAAGATTGCCCTGGAGCAGGAGGCCAAGGGGGCGCATGTCATTGATCTTTGCCCCGCCTATGCGGGCCGCGACGAGCTGGTTGACCTGACCACCCTGGTGGGTCTCTGTGCCAGTTCCCTCAAGGCTCCGCTGATGATCGATTCGACCACTCCGGCCTGCATCGAGGCCTGCCTGCGGATTTATCCGGGGCGGGCGATTGTCAATTCCATCAACCTGGAGGATAAGGGAGACAATCTCCGCCGGATCTGCAGGGCCGCCAAGAAATATGGCGCCGCAGTGGTGGCCCTGACCATTGATGAGCAGGGCATGGCCATGACCACCGAGGAAAAGGTCCGGATAGCCAAGGCCATCCATGCCATTGCCGTGGACGAATGCGGCCTGCGCCCCCATGATCTGCTCTTTGATTGCCTCACCTTCACCGTGGGCTCGGGCGATGCAAGCCTGCACGATGCCGCGGTGCAGACCCTGGAGGCGATCCGCCGGATCAAGGCGGAGTTGCCGGGATGCTTGACCGTGCTCGGGGTCAGCAATATCTCCTTTGGCCTGGCGCCCCAGGCCCGCAAGGTTTTGAACTCCGTGTTTCTTCATGAGGCGGTGAAGGCCGGCTTGGACGCGGCGATCGTCGATGCCGCCAAGGTTATTCCCCTGGCGCGTATTTTGGCTGAAGACCGGGTTCTCTGCCTGGATCTGCTCTATGATCGGCATGGTGGAGAAGAAGAAAAAAAACCTTTGCTGAGGTTTATTGATCACTTCACGGCCCGAACGGAAACGCCGGATGAGCAAGGGAAGGGGAGCGGCGTTCAACCGGAAGCGCAGTTGTTTCGGATGGTCATGGACGGCGACAAGGAGCAGTTGGAGGATGTGCTGGCCATCTTGAGGGAACGGTTTAAGCCGATCGAGCTGATCAACCAGGTTTTAGTTCCGGCCATGCG